>CAZPCO010000130.1:0-8451 GCA_964585025.1 uncultured bacterium
GGATCTTCTTCATCTGAATACCTGACGCGCTTCATCTCGCCATTGCCCTTGCGGCTGGTCGTTTCTTTGCCGTTCTTGAAAATAATGTCGGCAATGATATCAGACAGAACGGCAACACGCTCATCCGAAACTACCGCCTCATCGCTTACATATTCGAGAGATTCAGCCATAAAGAATCCATGGTCGAGAAGATACTGATATGGGTGGTGCAACCCGCCATCGGCAAGCTCTCCGGTTGCTGAAGAAAAGCTGTCATCATGGGCGAGCCTGAGAAAATCAAGATCCCGGCAGAGCTTATCGCTGGTGCGCAGGTTGAGATAAATGAAACCCTTGATGCCGTTTTTCTTCTGAAAATGCGGAAATGCATAAGACTGGGCAACATCCCAGAACGTGCCGGCGCACAGGCCGCTGACACCAAAAACCACCCATGAGCCTTCTGGGCAGTCTTCCATTAGATGATAATGCTCGTTTGCGCCACGACAGTATCTTTCGGGCGGGTCACCAATCTCGGCTTCGATACCAAGCTTTTTCAGCCTGGCCTGAAATGTCTGCATCGTCTTGAGGTCAGAGGGAAAATCATGCCGATCATCGGTACCCAGAAACACTTTCGCACCCTCGAGAGCCGGCACGAAACCCGGGTCAGCGTCTGCATTTTCGCGGGACTTTTCGAATTCACGGATTTCATCGATAGGGTTACCTTCGGCTGCCCATAAAGTCGCACAGCAGAATATCGACCACAAGACACCGGTCAGAAAAAGAATGACGACTCTCGACTTTATGCTGTTCATCAATCCCAGGCCAGGAATTGATGTTAAAAATGAAAAAGCAGCGACCGGGTGATTTGCCAAATGTCGTTCGCTGCCAAGGCGCACTTTTTCACTCGCCGTGAATTCATGCATTCCCTTACCCCCTGTTGTAATTCGAACAGTTTCTACATCTTTATTGACAATAATCCTGACAAGGTTACTATTTTTTCACTCTGGGCAGCATGCCATATTCTGAATTCTATCAAAAGTGCGACAGAATTGTGACTGAGACGGCTTCGTGGCTTTGCTCCTCGCAAAGACCATGCAGTGACAGAGCTATGTCATTGCGAGCGGAGCGAAGCAATCTCATTGCTTTGATAGTATTGCCCGAACTTCCTTAGTTGGAATTTTTATTGTAACCTAAGGTGTCGCTGCTACAAGTTAATTGTCGGTTCATACAAAATACTGCTTACGAGGGGCTGAATATGATAAATAAGCAGACCGTTGCCCTTCTGATAATCGTTCTGGCATCTTTTGCGGCCGTGGCGCATGCCGACACGCCATTCATCCTGTGCACGGCTGATGCCTTGCCAATCGCGAAAATGGCCGGCCTCGAAGGCAACTATGTTGCCTCAACTACGCAGATCCCCTCTGGCTCTGATGTTCTGCTCATCGGCAGCATTTTCAGCTCGCCCGACAATGCCCCGCTCTTTGATCTGCAACAGAAAAAGTGCCGGATCGTCAGGCTCGAAAGTCATCTTACCCCGGTGCTGATTTCCAGAATCAAAGCCTACATACGCTACTCCGGCAGTGGCAAAAGCGCTTTTGCCGACCCCGAAGAAGGCATGCGCTATATTCTCTATGCAAATCTGACTTCCGAAATAGAAAACTTCACATCTTCAATGCAGGCGGGCAATAAACAAACAAACATCGATGGCCGCCCGCAGCCGATCTTTGCCGGCGCTCCATCCACCCGCCCGGCCTATATGTCACCTCTGCGCTCAAGGCTGAACCAGACCGGTAAGGTCGACTGTGAAGTCAACTTTGCCGAAAACAGCGCTGAATTGTCGGCAGATGCTGATCTCATCCTCCTCGAAATCGCAAAAATGCTGCAAAGTGATCCGGCGATCAAAATCACCATTACCGGGCATACCGATTATGGCTATAATACTGCTGCCTTCAATCTTGAACTTTCCCGGCAACGGGCCGAAAACGTCAAGAACTGGCTGGTCGGCAAAGGCATCGACGCCTCCAGAATAGCCACCAACGGCGCCGGAGACACAAAACCTCTGGTCGTCGACAACACCCAGTCCCATCGACCAAAGAACCGTCGCATAGAAATCACCAGAAACTGAAGGGGCAGCAATGAAAAACTCCAGAGGAATGGTGCTGGTCACCATCTTGATGATTCTTCTGGTTCTTTTTGTCTTCGGAGTGACCTTCGCCAACTATTTTCTAGAAATAAACCGGCAAACCGACCGACTGATGAACATCAGCATTGCCGAGTCGACCGCCCAGGGTCTGGCAACCGCAGCCATCAACAAAATCCAGCTCGACCTGTTTTCCGCCACTCCTTCCGATGGCGGCAGGCTCAAAAGAGCCCTGGTCGCCAGCCGCTTCACTTACGACGAAAACCTCCCCATGCTTTCAGACAAACCGGCCGGCATCAAAGAGGTGGTTCAAGACCTCATCGAACCCCTGTTCGCCCAGGGTTACCGCGATTTCAAGATCAAACTCAAAGCAGATGGCAATTCCAACCGGTCGTCTGTGCCCATCAACAGTCTGCTGGCCTCCGGGTCCTGGGAAGCTTGCAACAAGGTCTTCCCGCTGCTTCTGACCGTGTCGCTGTTTCCGAAAGCCGGCAGAGATGCCGAGGTATTTGAATTCTCGGTCAACTGCAAAATGGGCCTGGCCTACGTTCCATTTCTTTCCAGGTTTTCTCTTTTCATCGATGACGCCGGCGGTGACAGCGATAAATGGCGGTTCAACCGGGTTAAATCCGGGCCAACTCCCGATGAAGATCCGCTTGATTCCTCACCAGCCTTTCCCCTGGTGCTCGACAACGGCTATCGGCCTGATACCGCCGATCTGACCGATATCGACAAATTCAGGAATAACCGCACCGGCCTGGTCTATTTCGGCGGCGCTCCAGTCATCCTGAATCTGTCACCCCGTGAGGAATTCTCTCTATTTACAGGTTTTCATGAATGCCGCCCCCTCAAGAACCTCGATATGTGGATAGATTATCCTCCCAAACCGGCGCCCAAAAAGGGCGAGGTAGCAGTAATCCAGAAGATGATCGGCGTTGCCGACGAAACTGCCGCCGGAAAACCCGTTAAATGGAACGTTTTTGTCGAGAATACCCCAGATTACAAAAACATGCTCTGCAACTCTATTTTTCGTCTCTACGGCGACAATGCCGCAGCCTGCAGCCCGACTCTGGTAATGGGAAAGGTCTTCAGAGGCATGGTCTGCGCCAGAGGCTACAGCGCCCGGCCTCGCGATATCATGCTGCCCGATGATCCCGGCTTTGGCTATCTGAAATACGTGACCATGGAACAGTGGGCCGGTGGGTATCTTCAGCCGGCGTCACTCTCAGCGCAGGCCGGTATCGATTCGATTCAGACAGTGGCCCGCGACGTCCTCGGTCTATCAGAAGATGAAAACAGCTACAAAACCTACTGCTACTATTTTGCCGGCCAGGGCATGCAACAGGGTTACAATGCCGGTCTTGCCTTCATGGCGACTCAGGGCAAAAACCCCGAACCTTATGACGCCTTGTCAGGTTGGCTGGCCAGTGTCATCGACATTACCAGGCATCTTGACCGCCTCAATTCTTCTGATGCGATGACGAAAACGCCATTCGCCATCGACGGCTTCAAGGCCGGCGTGCCTTTGACGGCCGTTGCAGGGTCGCCAGGCATCTTTTCGCTGGTCATGAATTCTTTTGCCGCCAATATTTCCGGCAATGAATCGATTGAATTCATGCGCATCAATCTGGCTTCGGCAAGCGAAGAACTCAAACTCGGCCCGGTTTGTTCCCTCAACCGCATTCTGGCAGCGCGTGGGCTTTACAACCCCTCATCATGCCAGCTGAATCTAAACGGCTGGGTTCGCATTACCAATGCCGGCGGCCTGAAACTGGTGATCGACAGGCCAATGCAACCGGTCAGCCATGGCGGCATAATTTTCACTGGCACTGAACTGGCAATTGCAGAAGAAATTACCTGCGAAAACCACGACGACAGCACCGGCAATCGCCCCGATACGCCAAAGTTCGCCCTGCAGATTGTTGTGCCAAACGGAAAAATCCTGGTTTCCGGCCGTGATAAATCAGCTGTCGATGCATCGCTGGTCGCCAAAGAGGTAGTCTTCAAGGGCGTCTGCGCAAAAGTCAGAGGTCTGGTCGCCACCGGCAGATACGACCCCGCCAATGCCGCTGCTCCGGTCAGGGTTCATTACAACCGGAACCTGGCGCTTCACATGAGCGACCGCGACGCCCTCGACCTTGTCTGTTTCAGGCTTGAAGCCATGCCGCTCTACCTTCAGAAAGGCTTATAATTGAAAAGAATCAGAAAAATTCATCCACGGCAGATGGCCTTCACTCTCATCGAGGCCGTTATCGCCATATCCATTCTCATGATTCTGTGCGTCGAAATCTTTTATCTTTTCAGCCAGGGCAGCACCGGCACAATACGCGTTCATGACGAGATCGCCGCTATCAACTATGCAACCAGCGTTCTTGCTTTTTGTAAAAGCCTGCCCCTCTCACATCCATTACTCGAAGAAAGCGACCGCAGGCCTCTGCAGTCGCTAAGCCTCGATGATCGCCGCATTGCCGGGCTGCCTGACGACTACACCTGCGAACTGACCGTAAAAAGCCGGAAATCGGCAGAACTGGCACATTATACCTATAAGGTTCTCGTCATCAGAATTACCTGGAAAAGCAGCGGAGTTGCCAGAAGCATTTCTCTCTCGGACATGATTTATGGAGCCACGGTGCATGAATAGAAAAGCCACAACTCTTGTTGAAATGATCATTGCGGTATTTATCAGTGTTATCGCGATTTCGTCATTCTTTTCATTCCTGTCAAACAGTCTCAGATCATATAATCTCGGAACTGCGCACCTGACCAACATGCAATTCGCCGTTCTCCTTACCAATATTATCGAGAACGATCTCAAATGTCTGAGAACCCCGGCAGAATTTATCGCCGGCAGCGGCCAACCGCCGGAAGAACCGGTTCAGTTTGCCGATTCAAGCTTTCTGCTGCATGTCTACGGCGTCTTTTCCGGCAGCAGCCTGGTCGAAGGCACCGTCGTCTATGAAGAAATGAACGGCAAGGGAATCAGGAGAACGCGCAGATCAAAAGGCTTCGAAAAGGGCCGGGTCATCGGTGAAACCTTCAATCTAAGCCGGGTCAACAATGAACCGATACTGCAGAAAATCGCCCAACCCGACGGCAGATTCTCCGTGAAAATTCAATTCGAAATATCTTCAGCCGTAGATGCTCGTCCATTCAAAATCGAGCGCCTGGTATTCAGCAACTATCTGCCCGAAAATGCCTTCATAAAAGACTATCTTCTCAGCCACGATTTCTAACTGCGCTTTCAGCGATAGTGGCACGCCACCCGGTGTCCGGGCGCGGTTTCCAGCAACTCCGGCTTCTGCAGACATTTGTCGCCCCGTTTCGGGCAGACGCTGAAATAGCAGCAGCCATCAGGGCCGGCAGTTTTGTCATCGGCTGACGGGCTATGTTCCATTGCATGCCTGACGTTGCCTTCACGCAGAAAAAGTGCCGAATCGAGGAGACGTCTGGTGTAAGGGTGACGGGCCCCGTCTATGAGACTGTCGGCAGGTAATTCTTCGACCAGATGACCATGATACAGCAGAATTATCCGGTCTGAAATCTGCCTGACCACTGCGACATCATGCGAAATAAATATCATCGACAGGTTCCGGCGCGCTTTCAAACCAATCAGAAGCTCAAGAATCTGCGCCTGCACCGACACATCCAGTGCCGAAACCGCTTCATCAGCGATCACGAGACTCGGACCAAGAATCAGAGCTCTACAGATACCAATCCGCTGGCGCTGGCCGCCACTGAACTCTGACGGATAGCGATCCAGAGAATCAGCCTCAAGGCCAACTTCTCTAAGAGCCTGAATCATTGCCTGATCCCGGCCACCGTCCGGTGTGATACCGTGAATTTTCAAAGGCTCTGAAATTATCTGTCTTACCGTCATTCTTGGGTCAAGCGACCCGAACGGATCCTGAAAAATCATCTGCATGTCACGCAATGCTGCCAGTCGCTCTGTCCGCCCGACACCAACCAGATCGCGACCATTCAGCTTCGCTGACCCGGAATCAGCTTCATAAATTCCCATCAATACGCGCGCCAGAGTCGATTTTCCCGATCCGCTTTCTCCTAGGATGCCAAGGGTTTCGCCACGGCCGACCGAAAATCCGGGAATATCAAGTGCTGTCAACTGCCTGGGCGGCGCACCGCTGGCAAGACGCCGGAGTCGCTGCAGAAAAGAATCTTCGACCGCAAAACTCTTGCGCAAAGCCCCGACCACAAGAATATCGCGGGCTGCGGAACCATCGATGCCGGGTTTGTCCATCAACTGTTTCCTCCAACGGTCAGTGGAAAAAAGCAGGCCACCTGACGTCCGTCACCAGCCGAAGAAACTTGCGGACGCTGACTCCGACATTCGGCCCGGGCCTGTCGGCACCGGTCGGAATAAACGCAGCCGGCAGGTTTGCGATCGGGTGACGGCAGACTGCCGGAAATAGCGGTAGGCAGACGCCGTTGCGCCACCAGCCGAGGCAGGGCCGATACCAGATCAGCGGTATATGGATGCGCCGGAGCGGCGAGAATCTTTGTCGTCGGGCCATTCTCGACCAGGCAGCCACAATAGAAAACAGCGAGATGATCTGAAACCGCCCTTATTACTCCCAGATCATGGCTGATAAAAATCATTGTCCGACCCTCTTTCTCGATCAGTCGGCGCAATTCGGCAAGAAGCTGCACCTGCAGTTCAGCGTCGATGGCGGTAGTCGGCTCATCCGCGATGATCAGATCCGGGTCCATGACCAGCGCCATCGCGATCATCGCTCGCTGACGCATACCGCCGCTCAACTGGTGCGGATACGAGTTCCAGAACTTTTCGGGTTCGGAAAACCCGGCCCTTGCGAGCGCTCTCAAAACCCTTTCTTTCACCTGATCGTTGCCAATACCCTTTTCGTGGGCATAAACAGTCTCGGCGATTTGATCGTAGAGCGTCATCAGAGGGTTCATCGCGGTCATCGGTTCCTGAAAAACAAAACCGATACGACGACCACGCAGGTGCCGCATGCTTTCTTCATCGGCTCCGGCCAGCTGCCGGCCATCGAGTTCGATGCTGCCGCTGCGCCCGCTGATCACAGCCTCAGGAAAAAGACCGGCAATATTCAGTGCCAGAACCGACTTGCCCGACCCTGATTCACCCGCAATGCCAAGACAGGTGCCGGCGGCGACTTCGAGCGAAATATTCTCGAGAACCGGCAGCAGACGGCCGTCGGTTCCCTTCAACTGCAGTGAAAAATTCACGACCCTGAGCAATACCGGCCTGCTTTCAGCTTAAAATTTCGATTCGGGCGGGCCGAACAGGAGTTTCCAGTTCAGCACGTCATTCCAGATCTGGCAGGCGGCGGTGGCGCGCCCGGCTTCGGCATGATACAACCCAACATCGAGAGGCCGCAGCAGAAAAGCCATCGGCCGGTTCTCGTCGAGATAACCAGCGATCGCGGCTCGTGCTTTGTCGCGATCAGGCATTTCCAGCATCGAATCAAGAATATTGAGAGCCTGGTCAAGCTGTTGATCTGCAGTGCCCATAAAATTGAGATTATCAAGTACCCGCGGCGATGAATGCAGCAACGAAACCCAGTTGCCGGCCGTCGGCAATTGCAGACTCAGCAGCGCCGTAGTGAACTCGCCCCGGCGAAGGCGGCGGGCTACGAAATCAGACCATGAAACAGCTTCGATTTTCGCTGTAATTCCTGCTCTTGCGAGATCTGACACCATCTGATCAGCTATTACTCTCCTGGTGAGATTGTCGTCATTGATCAGAATACTTATTTCAAAGGGTTTGCCCTGATAATCGCGCCGGCCATCGTTATTGGCATCGATGACCCCGGCCTCTTCAAGCAGTTTGATAGCTGCGCTCGAACGTGCTGAATAGTCTTCAGCCGTGATTGAGCCTGAAGCCAGCGGGCTGGAAAAAACCTCTTCGCATTCCGAAGAGAACTGTTTGCCGATTCCAGCTCTGTCGATAAGCATATCAAGAGCTCGACGCACTTTAACATCCGCAGTCAGTGGGTCTTTCATATTGAACATCCAGACCATTTCAGCCTGGTTCGGATAACGCACGAATTTAACCTGTTCGAGGTTCATGGCTTCAAGCTGCCCGGCTACCATCGACGGCAGATTGACCCAGTCGTATTTGTTGGCCCTGAAATCAGAAATCAGCTGCTGAATGTCATAAACGCTATGAACCAGCACCAGAGGGCGTGAAGCCACCCGGTCATCGAAAAAGTCAGGGTTGGGTTCCAGAAGAATATATAACCCACTCTCGCGTGATCTGACCCGATAAGGACCAAGTCCGACCGGTTTGTCGGCATAGGCAGCCAGATCATAGACTCCGCTGGAATTAGTCGAAGCGG
>CAZPCO010000131.1:0-6586 GCA_964585025.1 uncultured bacterium
ATCGATCTCAAGGAAGAGCTCCAGATCAGAAGACCATTCGAAGGTCTGGTTAACTGGTGGATGCCCCGCATGCCGCGCTATTACGTTCATATTCTTGTAGTGACCGCTATTCTCAGTGTCATATCCGTCTATGGCATTGCAAAATTGCAGGTTGACACTTATTCCATGGGGTTTCTGCATGAGCAGAACCCGGTCAGAGTCGACAGCGATGTTGTCGAAGCCACCTACGGCAATTATCTGCCTCTCGAAGTTCGCCTGCTGACCGGCGAAAAGGAAGGTGTCAAGAAGGTCGAATTTCTCAGGCGGTTGAACCAGACAATCAATGATCTGCTTGCGGTGCCCGGGGTCGAAAAACCTGCTTCGATTCTAGATGTTCTGAAAAAGATGAATCAGGTAATGAGTAATGGCCCGGTCGAAGAAACTTATGTGGTTCCAGCCAGTGACGAAGCGGTAAGTCAGTTGCTGATGCTCTATGAATCAGACCCTGACAACGACCTTGCCTATATGACCGACAATCCTGATTATTCTGAATCACGACTGACGGTGCGGGTCCCGATGATAAGCGCTGCCGGGCTCTATGAATTTGAGCAGCAGGCCCACCGGATTCTTGAGAAGAATTTTGCCGGCACGAAGATCACCTGGAAGTTTGGCGGTTACGTTCCACTTTATGCCCGCATTATCAGCTATGTCACCTGGAGCCAGATCAGCAGCTTCGCCACAGCTTTCATTTTCGTGTTTGGAGCGATATTTATTCTTTTCCGGCGCTTGAAGGCGATGGTTCTGATAATTCTGCCCAATATTTTTCCGATTATTTTTACGCTTGGTTTTATGGGCGTTACCGGTCTGAAACTCGATATTGCCACGGTTACCATCGCTGCGATCGCCATGGGTATAGTTGTCGACGATTCAATTCATGCCCTCTACCTGTTCTATGATCCTTCGCGATCGAAATTCGCTCCGGTCGAAGCAGTTGTTGACGGCATCAGAGAGGCCGGGCCGGCAATCGTTTCGACTTCTCTCATCTATTCGATCGGTTTTCTGTTCATGGTGTTCGCCAGCATCAAGTCGGTTATTTATTTCGGTCTGCTGCTGTCTTTGACTATCATCGTCGCTCTGTTCTGCGAACTGACGATCATGCCGGCCCAGGTCTGCCTGCTGCACCGTTTTCTTTCTTCTGACTTCGCCAAATCCAGGACAGAAACCACTGTCGATGCGGCGGTTGATTAAAGCATGGACAATTTCGGCTGATCAGTTATAATATTGTTATATCAATCTGCCGGAGGATATGAGGATGGCTATAACTCTGACCTGCCCTTCATGTGGCAATCAGATCAACCAGATCACCAGATCGCCGCAGATTGTCGTCTGCCCGGCCTGCAATACCACCAATTTCCTGCAGAACGGCAAACTCGAAGATGTCGGCAAGTCTGCAGTGCTGACCGATATGCCAAGTATTTTCGCCATTGGCAGAACTTTTCGTCACAAAGACTGGCGTTTTACCCCGGTTGGCCGCGTCAGATACGATTATGGCGATGGCTGGTGGGATGAATGGTTCGTCAGAAGCGATAACGGCAAAGAAAGCTGGGTTTCTGTGGATGAGGGTGAAATCGCCATCGAGACTCTCGTTCAGGAAAACCTGAATGTTCCACCTTTTGAAAAGCTTTCGGTTGGCGGAGTTCTGGTTATCAATCGCATCCGCATGACCGTCATAGAAAAAAATACCTGCACGATGGTCGGTGCTCAGGGCGAGCTGCCTTTTCGCGTCGTTCCCGGCGAAAAATACGGCTATGTGGATCTGCTGGGTCCCAAGCGTGCTTCGTTCACTATTGAATATCAGACCGGCGGCATAGAATGCTACAAGGGCATCTGGGTCGACCCGTTCGACATTCAGGAGGTTTGAACATGGCTCAGACTCCTGTAAAGCCGGCTCTCAGAGCCATTAAATGTACGCAGTGCGGTGGTTCCATCGAATTGCGTGGCGGGCATAATGTTAAATCAATTGTCTGTCAGTATTGCGGTTCCTGCCTGGATTCCAAACATGAATTCCAGCTTCTTCACAAATTTGTTAACCACAGACGACCGTTCATGCCCATCAAAATCGGAGCATCAGGCAGGCTCAAAGGTGTTCAGTTCACCGTCATCGGTGTACTGCAATACGAAGAGCGCGAAGAAGGCGAAGTATATCATTGGCTCGAATACCTGATGTTCTCCCCGACGCATGGTTATGTTTATCTTTGTTACGAAGACGGGCACTGGGTGCTGGTTCATGAGGTCAAAGACCTGCCGGAAACTCCGGTCGAGCTTTGCAGCCCACGCAAGACAAAATTCAAGGTGCGCGATCGAGAATTCAAAGTGTTTGAAAGTTCAGGGGCCCAGATATCCTATGTGGAGGGCGAGCTGACCTGGCAAGCGAAACAGGGCGAAAAAATCATGTATCTCGATGCGGTCAGCCCACCCTGTATGTATTCTATCGAACAGCGCGGTTCCGAGCAGGAATTCTTCTGGGGCGAATATATCAGTACCTCCGAAATCAGTGAAGCTTTCAGAATCGAGAATATCGAGCCCACAACCGTTTTTTCCTGTCAGCCAATGCTGGTTCATCCTCTTTTCGAGGCTTTTTCAAAGGGAGCACTCGTCGCATCGGTTCTGGCGCTTGTTTTTTACTTCCTCATTTCGACCAATGGTTCAGTTGTTTTTCAACACCGGTTTGGTAATCAGCTTTTTGCCGATGGTGAAACCTCCAGAGAATTCAAGGTCGATACTCCCGGTTCGCTCTATGGCATTTCGGTTGAAACGCCGAACCTGAAGAACGCCTGGTCTTTCTTCGATGTCAGGGTAGTTGACCGTGAGGAAACCAATCAGTTGTTCACCATGCCGACCGCTCTCTCTTTTTATGAAGGATATGAAGATGGCGAATACTGGTCTGAAGGTGAAACTGAGGTTGTTTCATATTTTAGAATCCCTGAATCCGGGGATTTCAAGCTTGCTGTCGATGGCGAAGGCGGAACTGGCGAAGATCCGACTCCTAATTTTTCTCTGGGCAATGTAAATGTTACCATCCGCAAGGGTGTTAGACTTGGGCATTACACTTTGACCTGGTTTGTACTTTGTCTGCTGCTTGCAGCACCATATGCCATCAAGTATCTTCGTTTCGAGCAGGCTAGATGGCATTCTGACGATGACGATGAGGATGACGACTGATGAACAAAATGGTATTGATGTTTGCCGGAGTGTTCAGTCTGGTGACGGTTCTGGCTATTGCCACAGATTTTATGCGGCCAGAAGGTTATTCCACGACCCCGACGGTCAGAAAAGAAAAAAATATCCGCGAGCGCAGCGTCCATATCGGAGGCAATCACCGCGGATTTATGCATGGCAAGTAATTTTCGGGGCCCGCATTGCGTGGCCTGACAACTAACAGAACTGGAGCAGAACAACATGGGAAACAATATTGCAGAACTTTCAGCCGGACCGATTCTTTCAACTATCGTTTATTCGGTTATCGGCCTGGTTATTTACATGATAGCTTTCTGGCTAATCTGCAAGATATCGCCATTTTCGGTGCGCAAGGAAATTGAAATCGATCAGAACACCTCGCTCGGGATTATCATCGGTTCTGTAATGATCGGCCTCTCGATCATCATCGCTTCTTCCATGCACTGAAGCTTTCAATACTGTCTGTTTTCGCAAGATAGCAGGCTGCCGCTTACCATGACATTCTATATTGGATTTTCGCTCAGAGCGGAAATCTGAAAGGTTACAGCATTGCAGGTATTTCTATTAACAGCGGTTTTTCTGATTGCCGTCTGCGGTCTTGTTTATCAACTGCTGGCCGGAACTATCTCAAGTTATCTCGTCGGTGACTCAGTTTACCAGTTTTCTCTGGTAATTGGTCTTTTTATGAGTTCAATGGGATTGGGTTCGTTTTTGTCACGCTTCATCAACGATCGCCTGCACGACTGGTTCATTTTTGTCGAAATTCTGACCGGCATAGCCGGTGGGATGAGCTCTATCGTTCTTTTTGTGGCTTTTGCCAAGATAGATAATTATACGCCATTTCTGCTTCTGGTTTCGGTGACCATCGGTACGTTGATCGGTCTTGAACTGCCAATCATTCTGCGCATCGTCAAAGAGCATAACACCCTGAAAATCGTTGTTTCAAACGTAATGACAGCCGACTATGCCGGGGCATTGTTTGCTTCGCTCCTTTTTCCTCTGGTTCTGGTGCCCCAGCTCGGTCTGGTAAGAACCAGCCTGATGTTTGGAATCATGAACGTCGCTGTAGCCGCCATGGCGATTCATGTCTTTCGCGAGCGACTGCAATCGCGGAAAAATCTGCTGATTCTCGCTGTTACCGGTTTTCTGTTGCTTGGCACCTGCTTTGCCTACGCTGACCGCCTTTCGAGTTATGCTGAAGACACTCTCTATAAGGACGACATTATCTATACTGCCAATTCTCCTTATCAAAGGGTTGTGGTTACACGAACCCGAAACGATGTTCGCATGTTCATCAACGGCAGTATTCAGTTCAGCAGCCAGGATGAATACAGATATCATGAAGCGCTTGTGATGCCGGCCATGTCGTCGGCACATTCAAGGCGCAATATTCTGGTGATCGGTGGTGGCGATGGTCTGGCCGCCCGCGAAATCTACAAGTATAGCGATGTCGAACGTCTGACAATCGTCGATATCGACCCGGCTATCACAAACTTTGCCCGTGACAATCAATTGATGCGCGAACTGAACAAGGATTCAATGCGTGACCCCAGGACCTGTATCGTCAACGACGATGCCTGGAAGTATCTGGAAAAGGCAAATGATATCTATGATGTGGTTATCATCGATCTACCTGACCCTGACGATCTGTCATTGAGTCGCCTTTATTCGAAAACTTTCTATCGGCTGCTGGCACAGAAGCTTGCCAGAGGCGGAAAAATAGTCACTCAGGCCACTTCGCCGCTTTATTCTCATAAAGCTTTCTGGTGTATTTACAATACCATGTCAGAGGTGGAAAATCCCATTTACAAGGCTGAATCTGCTTCTGAGACAATTTGTCTGCAGCCTCATGCTTATCATTGCTATGTTCCGTCGTTTGGCAGCTGGGGGTTCGTCATGGCCTCAAACACACCTCTCGACTGGCAGAAAATTGAGATCGGTGTTCCCGGAAAATTCGTAAATACTGAACATCTTAAGGTGATGAATCAGTTCCCGCCGGATATTGCGCATGTCGAGACCGGTGTTAATTCAATAGACACACACGTAGTCAGAACTTATTACGAAGAGGGCTGGGAAAAATGGTCGTTATAATGGCCAGGTCATCATGAATACCATAGATTCGATTCACATAATCGCTGATTTCAGTGGCTGTCGGCCCGATATGCTTGAATTCAGTCAGCAAGGTGAAAAGATCCTCTGGCAGACGGTTGAAAAAAGCGGATTGCATTGTGTGCTGATCAAATCTCATCAGTTTGAACCGGCCGGCTACACTGCTGCCGCCCTGTTGACCGAATCCCATATTACTCTGCATACCTGGCCGGAATTTGGTGCAGTGCAGATCGATATTTTCACCTGTGGCAGTCATGATCGGGCCCGTCTTGCTTTTGCGGAACTGAAAGAATTGTTTTCCCCGGCCGGGATTGTTGAAAAAGTACTCTACCGACGCTTGAACAGCATGTCGGAGAATTGATGCTGCGGTCTTTTTCAGGTTGCATTTTTACCGGAAAACCCATAAGCTGTACACTGTGATCAAACGGAGGATGTTATGAGAAAGTGGGAGAATTATATTTACGGCTTTACTGGCGCCGCGCTTGGTTCCCTTGGTCTTCTTTTTCTCATTCTCGGAGCTGGGTGTCTGCTGGGTTCCTTTGCGGCTTTTGTTGTCGCCATCAAGAAAAAGACGGGTTTCCAGCTTTTCTGAATTAAGCAAACAGGCTGAATGCTAGAATTATCTGATATTTTTCTTATGCTTCCGGGCTATTATGTTTTTCTCGGGGGCATTGGTTTTATAACTCTGGGGGCAGTAATGAATGCCAGAGCCCCCGGCATTCGCGAACGCATGAAAATGGGCTGGCTGATTGCAGCAATAGTTGCTACCGGGCTGGCTCGTATTTTTATGGCATTTTCTACGCTGCTGCCTGATGGCGTATTTTACCTTTTCGAGGCAGCTGCAAGAATCTTTGCAGCCCATTCAATGCTTGAATTCATCAGGCAGGTGCTGTTGCCGAAGCGCTTGATTGGTCTGCATTTGCCTCTTTTTCTGGGCTTGATGATCATTTACGGCCTTTCCGGAGGGCGGGCTTCATTGGCTTTATTGATTGTGATAGGTGCTATGAAGCTGCTCACCTGTCTTGCCGGTATTAAAGCAGCTGGCCAGTTGCCGACTGAGACCCGCCGACTCGGTATCGCCGCTTTCATTATTGCAATTCCGACTGTGGTCGTTCAGGGTTTTTCACACTACATGGTTGCAGGTCTCAACGACAGCTACTTTGTGATCAACGAGAAATGGCTGCCAAAATTCTATCTCGATCTTGCTTCGATTCTGGTAGTGATTTCTCTGGTTCTGGTGGCCGGCTATTTCCGGGAAAGA
>CAZPCO010000131.1:6596-8418 GCA_964585025.1 uncultured bacterium
TACTTTATTTATGCCAACCGTGATCACCATGGCGGTACTGCTTACCACAGTTTTTGGTCTGCATCTTAGTCATCAGCTGGCTTTCAATCAGAGTCAGAATGTCAAATCACAACTTGAGAAATCTGTTGAAAATCTGAGTAAGATAGTCGATCAGAGAATGTCTTTCGCTTCTACTTCTTCTGCTATCATGGGTTCAGCGCCAATCATGTCGGCATACCTCACCGACCCGAATGCCCATAATCTGCAGCATCTGAACAGTTTTGTCGATACATTTTCGGTAGCAAATCCAGGAGCAATCTGTTATGTCCTTGATAACAGCGGTATAGTAAGAGCTGCTTCAGATCTGAAACAGCTCTTTCTCGGCAAAAATCTTGCCTTTCGCAGCTACTACAAAGAAGCAATGGCTGGCAGGCGCGGTCTTGAAGTCGATATTGGAGTACTTACCAACACTCTTGGCCTGTATTCGAGCTTTCCGATCAGGCATGAGGCTGCCGGCCCGGTTCTCGGTGTCTGTGCCGTCAAACGCAATCTCGATGACGTCGAAAATACTCTGAAGATGTTTCATCCCGCCATGATGCTTGATGCGTCAGGAACCGTCAGCCTGGCCAGTTCAAAATCGCTGCTGCGCATGAAACTGCCGGCCTTTCTTGAAGTTGCTTCAGCAACACAATTTTTGAAAGATCTGGGAATTGAAATACCCGGCATCGACTCTGACCGGATGCTGTTCGCTGTAAGCAGCCTGGAAACGATGAAATGCAGAATTGTGATGATGATGCGTTCAGAGGCTGATTTCAGCCAGGCCTGGGTTCTGTCGCTCATTCTTTTGATCGTGATCATTTTTCTCGCCGTCCTAAGCGGTTTCAGCAGGCACATCGAATCGATGCAGTCGGTTGAGAACGCGCAGAAGCGTTTCAAGACTCTTTTTGACAATGCTCCTGAGAGCACATTTGTTGTCTCTCTGCCGACTCTGCGTATTGTCGAAGCCAATCAGAGCATGATTCATCAGTTTATTTTTCAGCACTCGCCAATCGGTATGAAATTTTTCGACCTGATGCCGAATCCAAGGCAAAGAATAACCAATTCCTGGCACAGTGCATCAAAGCAGATGTTCAAGCATCAACGTGATTTTTGTAAACAGAATGGAGAAATCTTTTCAGCCGAAGTGACCGGTTCAATAATTGATTTCAATGGCGAGCGATCGTTATTGATCATTCTTCATGACATTACCGCGCATTGCGAAGTCGAAAACAGGCTGCGCGAGGCCAAAAATGCCGCTGAAGAAGCCAATTCTCTCAAAGCCAGATTTTTTGCCAATGCCAGTCATGAAATTCGAACGCCGATGACGGCAATAATTGGCCTGACTGAACTTGCTGCCACTTCCTGTCAGGATGAACAGCAGAGACGTCTGCTTGAATTGATACGCACCTCAGGCAAAGCCATGCTGAGTCTGCTGAACGACATTCTCGAGCTGGCTCAGATTGAATCCGGAAAACTGGAGTTCAGCCCGGTTCAGTTCAACCTGCCACTTCTTCTCAAGGATCTGATTGAAATCATCAGGTTCCAGGCCGAGAAGAAATCTGTCCGAGCTGAACTGAAGATGGTTGGAGTGATTCCGGAGATGGTGGTTGCTGATCCGGACAGAATAAGGCAGATTCTAATGAATCTGCTGGCAAATGCAGTTCGCTATACAAGGCATGGGGTTATATGCCTTACCGCAAGTATTGCCGTGGCAGGAAATGGTCAGAGTTCCGTTGAATTTACTGTTTCAGATACCGGCATGGGAATGTCAGAAGAAATGCAGCGTAATCTGTTCGGGGCATTC
>CAZPCO010000132.1:0-8357 GCA_964585025.1 uncultured bacterium
GTGAATCAACTGCGTCAGTCTTACCGCTTACCCAGTGAACATCTACCTTGCAATCCAGTTCTTCTCCCGGCATGAGTAAGAATGTCGATTTATTGAATTGCCAGGAAAATCGTATGTTTTGAGTATGAACCTTGCCGGAAAAAAGTTTGCCTTCGGCCGTTAAATCCAATATTCCATCATTTGCCGGCTTGTTTGGCTCAGGTTCATCATATAATTCGATGCGGTCGCTATGTTGCCTGAAAATAGAAAGGACTTCTTTGCTGGTTGACGATGGCACTTCCTGGAAATTAAAAAATACTTTTTTTCCGTCTTTGTTCGTTTGCTCGAATCGAAAAAGCGCAACAAAGCGCCATCCAGATCTGGAGAATTCAGCAGCATCAGACACCTCTGATTCCTCCTGACAGAAATATTTCCAGCTGGTTTCATTTTATCACCGTAGACTTATACGGGTCAACGCAAGAACTAACCCGCGACTAAGTTGTGCCAGAGTTAAGTAAGATGTCCCCTTATTCTCAGAGTCAAGTAAGATGTCCCCATATTCTGTTCCCGTATACTGCCGGATCTTGATCTCCAGGCGATGAAGCGCAATCCCATCAGGCGGGTAACGGTTGAGTGTTCTCGATAATCGTCAGTTCCCGCTGCAATAAACCGTAGGAGATACGCTCCTGCTCGAGCCGCAGAGAGTCTGCGAGGCTGTTTGCAATCAGATCCTGATAAAGAGACTGTTCATCCGGGGCCAGGCGGGGCAGATCGCGATTGAGCGGTTTTGGTTCGCTGCCCCAGAACTGCTGATTCGCCAGCAGCGTTGCTCTGTTCATCAGCATCGATTTCGCCTGCGGAAAATAACTGCGCAGCTGATCAAGCATGGCAAAACCATGCGTGTCGATATCGCCCCAGTAGGTGATGGCGACGGTTTTGAGCCAGTCGACGGCAGCAAGGCGATCTAGCCCGTAGCCAAGGCCAAAGATCACAATAGCGCCCGGCACCGGCGGAAAAGCAAGGCCGTTGATCTCATTCTCGGTTATAAAAACCATGCGCAGAGGCAACCGCAATCTGGCAAATTCATCGATTCTAATCTGCAGGTCGCTGAGACCCTGCATCGACAACCCGGAATCAAGAATTCTGAAGCGCACTGTCAGAGGCTTTACCCTGAAGCCATAACGCTGCTCAAACCCGCCGATACCTTTAAATTCTCTATCTATGGCTGATTCAGGCAGAGTCAGATCGAGCAGTTCGCTCAGCACTTTTCTGTTGCCCTCGATAAATTTGGTGTCTATACCGGCCAGATCGAGCTGACGAAGGTAGATGCCGGGGCGGGGCCTTGTCCTTAACCAGTCTGTAACAGCCATAAAGCGCAACCAGTTATCAGCATTCCCGATTACCAGAAACGGGTTGGCGACAAACCAGGGGTGCCACCCGGCAAATTTCGGTAAAACCCGTTCACAGATCCCCTGGAACAGGGTAAACACGGCTTCTGATTTGATCAGCCTGAGCAGGTCAGACCGGCTTTCGACAACCAGAGCCACCGGAAGCATATTGCGCCCAACCACCCGATTATCGACTTCGTGGTATTCAAGCTGCAGGCCTGATTGCCTGAGTTTTTGCAGATCGCTTTTCAGCTCGTCTACCCAGCATTTTACCTCGGCAAAATGCTGGTTCAGCTCGCGCCCGGACGGGTGTTTAAGACTTATACGACGCGGAAACAGCTCTTCATTCTGCAGGAAAGCCCTTAGATAAAGCCCCTTCTGCCATTCCCCAAGCAGACGCTTCTTTACATCCGCAAATGTTGTCCAGTCGCTCACGATAATCTGGCCTCACGCTCAGCACGATATTCCGAGATCGTCAGGTTACGCAGCAGCGATTCGGATTCGTTGTTGCTGTGAACAAAACCGACACTCTCGACAAATGGCTCGATTACATGAATTTTCTGCAGTGGTGTAACGATGAGCAGTTGCAGGTTGAGCTTCCTGAAAAGATCGAGCGCGTAGCGCGTCGACTCATCAGAGCCGCGCCCAAATGCTTCGTCAATCACTACGAACCTGAAACTGCGCGATTTTACCGTGCGGCGCTCGAGGCCGAACTGGTAAGCCAGGCTTGCCGCCAGAACGGTATAGGCAAGTTTTTCCTTCTGCCCGCCTGATTTGCCGCCGGAATCAGTATAATGCTCGTATTCGCTGTTATCTTCGAGCCAGCGTTCGGAGGCGGCAAAGACAAACCAGTTGCGGACGTCAGTGACTTTTCGCACCCAGCGCTGATCAGACTCGACGAGCCCTTCGCGACCCCTGAAACGCTCAATTATCGCTTTTACCAGCAGAAACTTGTTTTCCGCATACTGCTCATCCTCGCTGCCAGTAAGACTGTCTTCGGTGCAGGCCTTCAGTTCCTGTTTGAAATCCCTGATATCGGCATCAGGAGCCGACTGGCCATCAAGCTGAATATATCTGCCCTTGTTGTATTCAATCTCTGCCAGTGATTCATTGATCTTGCCGATGCGTTCTTTAATTTTCTGGCATTCGCAGTTTAACTGCGAATGGAAGTTGGCGATTTCGTTGATGGTATTTTCGTTTAAAAGTCGTTTAAAACGTTCTTCAAAAGCGGGAAGCGAGTCTTCCCTGAGCTTCTTCAGACTTTCGCGATACTCTGCCGATGCCTCGGCCCTGGCGTCATACTCCTGCGTTTCGACCGGGTAATCGCGCTTGTAATTCTGCATGGCGCTCACGATTTTTTCATCTATGGTTTTCAATCGCCGGCTTTCGCTGTCAATACGGCTTTGCAGGTAATCCCGCATTTTTCCTTCGATTTCGCCGATATTACGCAAAGTCAGCGCAGTGTCGCCCTGCACCTGATTTTTGATCGTATCAAGGGTCGCGCAGATGGTCGTCATTACCTCGGCGCTGAACTCGTGCAGCACCGTTTCAATGTCTTTGAGCTGCTCCCGGCATTTTTCGAGCTCACCCTCTGTTCTGCCCTGCTTTGCTTTCGCCTCTTCAAGGGAACTGCTAACCCTCTGCATTTTTGTCTCGAGTTCCTTCAGAGTATGCGATAACTGCCTGAGCACGTCTGATGCGGCTTCGAGTTTTTTCTGTTCGGCTTCAAGATCGGCAATTTCGCCGGCAATTGTTTTCCAGTCAATCTCTGAATAACTCTCAAAAATCGATAACTGTTCAGCAGCGCTCCTGCGTTCAAGGTTCCTCGCTTTATCAGTTTTGCAGGTCGTCAGAATATTGTTTTTTCGGCTGAAATCGGCAAGAATGGTTTGCAGATCAGTATTCAGTGTCTTAATTTTAGCCTCGTTGCTCCAGCCGAGAACGTATCGGGAACGGTCGGCGATGCTGTGCCGGTCGTCTTTTTCATGGCGCTGGCCGCCACTTTTCAGCTGACCATTGCGCGAGATTGCCTGATGTTCTCTTCGGAACTGTTCCATGCTGTCGCAGCAGATATAATCAAAGCGCTGGCCGAGTTCGCCGGCAAGCCAGTCGTAAAACTCTGAGTCAGCTTTCAACTCAAGCTTGCTGACCAGCGACTGCGGCTGCAGCTCAGCAGCACCGGGCCGCGTTTCCTTTTTAACCCTGAAATACACGAGGCGACCACGCAGGTCGGTTTTATCGACCCACTCGGATACTCTGGCATAGTGCTTTTCGGGCACCAGCAATGAAAGGGCAAAGTTGTGCAGCAGGCGTTCGGCTGCCCCTTCCCATGCCTGTTCAGAGGACTGCACCTGAATGAGTTCGCCGGCAAACGGAAGCTGCTGCTCACCGACACCGACAGCAGCGCACAGACTGGCTCTTATCGCAATCTGCGCTCCCGGAATATTGCTGCGGCGCCTTTTTAGAGAATCGATCTCTATTTCGAGAGCCGTTTTTCGGGTGTTCAGGTCACGGGCTTCGACCTCATGGTCGGTGATGGCTTTCTGCAGGTCATTTTCGATTTTTGTGAACTGCGGGCGCATCTGGGCGATTTTATCGCAGTTCTGCCGAAACTGATCTATCGACCCGGGTGCCTTTAATTCAAGGTATTGCGCCAGGTTCTGGTATTTGTCGGATTTTTTTACGGCATTTTCTTTTTCGCGGTTCTTATCGACGATCTTCGCCCTGATATGCGCAATCCGGTCACCCCCATTGGTGGCAATCTGCTGTTTGAGGTCGTCACGATTTATCTGAAGCTCTGAATTCTTACGCTTTAAATCCGCTATTGTCTCGCCCAGTCGGGCGAGGCTGCCGGTCAAAGCCTGCTGTTCATGCAGTAACAGCTCGTTCTTTCTGGCGGCAAAATAATGTCTGAGGCAATCACGGTTCTGGCGCTGGGCGCTGATATTCCGATTCATCTCGTCCTGTTGATCGCAGCCCGCAACGATTTCGCTCAGTTTGGCGATCTGGTCTTTTGCGGTAAGAACGAGTTTGTGAGCCCGGTGCAGATCATCGTAATGCTTGAGTAACTGGGAGATGCGCTCCCTGACATCGAATTCCTGCAGCATGTGCTCGCGGACAAAGCAGGTAAGATTGCCGACCGATTTCATCGAAACCGTCTGGTTGAAAAGCTCGAGCGCCTGGTCGCTGCTGATGCCGAAATGTCGCTTGAACTCGGCACAATAACTGGCAAAGCTTTCATACAAAGAGGCTTTGTGTGTCTTCAGTTTTTTCTTCAGACCGGCAAGCTCAGAGCCGAAATTGGCGAAATGCTCCCCGATGGTGAGCGCCTTATCGGCAATGACATAAAATCTGTCCGGCTGCCCGGTGGGTTCGCGACAGCTGAAAACCTGTGCCAGACTGATTGTCTGACTATAACCCTCGTTTGTGAATACTCCGAGAATTACCGAAAAATTGTTGTGGTCACGAAAAGCGACCGGTTTCGAAGTCATGCCGGAATCGCTGCGCTCCGACTTGTAATAGCCGAGAACGTAGGTGCGCAAAGAGCGTTCACGGGTGTCGGCACCTGCAGCCTTGTTATAAGCCAGACGCGCCGGCGGCACCAGCAGGGTGGTTATCGCATCGACCAGCGTCGACTTGCCTGAACCGATATCACCGGTAACCAGCAGATTGCGGCCAGATGGCGACAGCGACCAGACATGATTGTGAAAGGTTCCCCAGTTGTAGAGTTCAAGCCTTTCAAGTCTGAAGCCTGCGACTTCATCAGATGCGGCAAATTCAAGCGTGGGTTGGGGAATCATGCTCTTACCTCTTCCGTTCCATCGCCGGGATTGTTGAGCTGCTGATACTCTTTGAGCCGCTGATCTAGCTCAGAAAGCCATTGGGCATCGACAAAGGCTCTGATGATGCGACACACTTCGATCTGCTGCTCGGCACCCTTCATTTTTCTGATAAAACCCAGCTCGACAACCTTGTTGAGATGAGTGTTGATCTGGTCAAAAAAGCGTGCTTCATTCGCGCCGGCCGGAAAAAAGGTTCGACACATGTCGACAATCTCTTCTACCGACAGAATCAGTCTGGTTTCGCCACCAGCGGCATCGTGTTCGGCGAGCCGGCGCCGCAGCAGAGCAATCAGCAGGCTGACCGGGTAAGAAAGCTGGCGCCGGGCCGCAAGTCTCGGCAAAGTTTTCTCACCCTCCACCGGTTCGGAATGTCGCAGCCAGGCATAGCCCTCGGCCTCGTCGAGCATGAGTTCGAGGCCGATGACGGCAAGATACTCGCGCACGCGAATCTGCAGATCGATGAGTGCCTGCCATATTTCAGGCTCGTTTTCTCGATAGACAATGCCTTTCAGCAGGCTTATCGATACCTCTGAGAGACGGTCGGGTGCGTTGTTCAAGTTTTCTGCCATTTTTTCATTACCTGCTGAAAATTATCCTTGGAATCCGGGCGTTACGTGTGACTTCATGGGCATCCCGCCAGCTGATGCATTCGGTGGTGGTTTCATCAAAAACAGCTTTTTTGTCGGCACCGGCAACGGCCAGGTAGGCGATCAGCTCACTCAGTCCCTGTTGCAGGGGAAAGCGTTCGACGACCGCCTGCAGGGTAACCTGGGCCTCTACCTGCAGCAACTTGCGGATATTCCCGCGCAATACCGTTTTATCAACGTTGATCTGGTCGAACAATACTGCGGTGTCGATGTTCCTGCCGTCGCCGAGCTGAATCATCGATTCGAGGACCGGCTTCATGGGCGGCCTGTAAAGAGGTTTTTCCATTGGAAGGTTTATCAGAACGTTACCAGGGTCATCGATTTCCATGAAGTCTTTACTGGTCGGAAGCATGTCGCGAATCTTCACTGCCCGCGCCTCAATCTGTTGAAAAATCCTGATAATCCGGCGGTTTTCGAGATAAACCTGATCTTCAAGAAACCGGCGCAGCTGCTGTGAGAGCTTGGCAACGGTGCGCTGTGTTGCTTCACCGGCCATCAGCCAGTCAAAATGAACCCGGCTCAGTCGTGCATCAGGCTTTAATTCGCGTATGGCCTCCATCGACAGCACCTTATCGATCATCCCGGAAAATTCTTCCTGGCGGGCGGGTGACATGATAAACTCCCAGAAGGCGCGAAAACTGCGGCCCTGGTCGGTATCTTCAATGGCATCGCGGTCACCAAAAACAGTTGCGAGCAGTTCACCCTTGCGGCCCTCCCAGGTAGCGATCTGCTCGCGCACCTTCCGGTCGAGCTGGCGAAAATTGTGGTCGACTTCCCTAAAATCGCCAAGCAGGCTTCTCGCCAGCATCTGCATCTGCTGAAACCTGTCTTTGAGGGCGGTGTCGTCAAGCAGATCGACCTCACCGGAACGCAGGCGGGCAATTTTCTGATCGAGCTCGTGGCGCTGCCGCTCGAGTTCAGCAATTCGACTCTCTGCGTCGGAATCACTGCCGGAAACGATCTGCCGCAACAGATCAAAAACCGTTTTCAGACGCGATTCTGTGCCGATAAAGCCGCGGGAAGAAAGGCTCTCAATCCAGAGAATAACCTTTTCAGTGGCCGGCGTCAGATCGAAATGGGCTTCATCCTCGCCATCAGGGTAAAACTTGCGCAGCCAGCCTTTTTCCTGGTGAGTCCAGTCGTTCAGATATGCCGATTCCTTTTCGGGAAAAGCCTCCGAGCCAAGTATTTCGCGCAGACGAAAAAGTTCATCTCTTAGCTTTGATTCCATTTCGCTCTGCGACATCGTTCTGATGTTCGAAACAATGAACTCACGATGAAGGAAGCTGATAATCAGGGGTGCATGCCTTGCCTGAAGCAGTCGCCAGGCGGAATGAACCTTCTGTAATGTTGCAAGATGCTGATAATCCATATCTTTTTGCAGGAGTCGGCGTGAGTCAACAAAAGACTAATACGGTTTTGGCTGAATGTAAACTGAAAGAAGCATACTTGAAACGTCGTCATTGCTCATCATTCTTGAAAATGCAGGTGCCAGTCGCCACTTCTTTGTGAGCGGCGACCATCCTTCGACTCCTTCGACTCCTTCGACTCCTTCGACAGGCTCAGGGCCGGCTCAGGAACCATCCTTCGACCGTCGGGCGCGCATCAACTCTTGGAGGTTCGGCGGGGTTGCCGGGCGGGGCGGGTCTTGAACGGGGCCGCCGGTTCGGCGACGCGGTTTCGGGCGACGGTGATTTTTTTGATCTGCTCGACGGTCAGGCCGGTATACCTGGCGACCGCCTCAATCGGCAGGTTATCGTCAAGCATTTTCAGGGCAGTCTGTTCAAGGGCTTCCCCCCGGCCTTCTTCACGGCCCTCTTCGCGACCTTCTTCGCGTGCTGTGTCGATGGAATTCTTCAGGTCACGATAGACTTTAAGGCTGTCTTCATAGGCCATGGCCTCTTCTGGAGTGAATTTTGCAATTTCTGCCGCGGCAAACAGTTTTTTAAAGATGCGGTCCTTGAGCTTTTCAGGGATATCATGCAGGCGCTCGAGGTTTTTCAGAACGTAGAGCCATTTATCAAAACGGCTTTTGAGTTGCTCGAGAGTTTTTGCAAACTTCGGCATTTCCAGATAAACGAAGGTGAGTTTGTCGTAAAAGACCTTGAATGTTTCGATATCGCTGAGTTTGACGTCGTAACGGTATTTATTCCCGTCGTGCCTGTCTTCGTCAAAAACGAAGTCAAGAATGGCGACGGTATAAACGGCCTTCAGCTCGAAATCCCAGTCGCCCGCCTTGCCCTGCTCTGCAATCGGAAAGGTCGAATAATACAGCGCCCGGTCTTTGAAAAACTTCTGTTTCGACTTCTGTATTTCTACAATAAACTTTTCCCCCTGATCATTCTCGCAGTAAAGATCGTAAACAGCACGGCGATCGGCTTCTGACCGGCCGAGATGCTCGTTTTTAAGATAGGTGAGAGTCTTGATGCGGCCCTGTTCTTTTTGCAGAAGCTGGTTGAGAAAGTCGACAAGCAGGTCTTTATTATATTCTTCACCGAACA
>CAZPCO010000133.1:0-8315 GCA_964585025.1 uncultured bacterium
CCTCGATCAGCTTGGCCTTGCGTATCGGTTTTGGCAGAAATACATCGCAAAGATTGTAGAATGCCGTGGTTGCATTCTTCATGTCGCCAAGTGCCGTAACCATCATGATCTTGGCTCCATCCTGCGAATAGATTCCTTTTGCTTCTTCCATGTTGCGAATCTGCTTCAGAGCTTCATGGCCATCCATTTCTGGCATCATGATATCGAGGCAGATCAGGTCGTAGTGCTCGTTAGCTTCGAGCGCTGCCCTTACTGCTGCCACAGCCTCCTGCCCGTTTACCGCAATGTGAAACGGCCCATAGTTTTTCAAAATCTCCTGCAGCAGCAGTCTGCTGGTAAAATCATCTTCAACTATCAAAGTTTTCATTTGATAACCCCCTTTTTTCTGCTCACCAAGCTGTTCCCTGATTTCAAAACGCAATTTGTCGAATTCTTCTTCGAATTCAGGCAGGCGCTCTCTGATGGTAATCAGATTGCCTGCCTGAGCTGCCTTTTCAAAGGCAAAAGCTATGGCACTCATCGCTTTGCCGCCAAGATTTACCGATGCGCCGGCAAGCCGGTGCGAAAACCTTTCAACGCCTTCAACATCATTTGAATTCAACGCCATTTTCAATGCCCTGATCTGGCCCGGGGCATCGGAAAGAAAGGCATTGGCAAGAGCGTGTACCAGGCTTTCATCGTCTTCCATGCGCTCCAGAACATCCGCTTTGTCAAAAACCGGGGCTGAACGCAGCCACCTTTCGACAATTTCAGCCATCGACCTGACTGAAACCGGTTTTGCGATATAGTCGCTCATGCCTGCTTCAATGCATTTTTCACGGTAACCGCTGATTGCATGGGCAGTCATGGCGATTATCGGCGCGCTGGTTCTGCCAGCGGCAACTTCGATTTTTCTGATTCTGGCAATTGTTTCAAAACCGTCCATGTCAGGCATCTGGATATCCAGGAATATCAGATCGTAAATGTTACTTTCAATCTGAGACAGCGCTTCTTTGCCGCTTGAAACTATTTCGGCCGGCAGACCTAGCTTTTTCAATATCCCGATGGCAACCTGCTGATTGGTTAGATTGTCTTCAATCACGAGAATTCGTTTGCTGCCGGCGAGCCTTTCGAGATTACCAGCCAAAAGCTGGTATCCATTCATTGCTGTGGCAGGCAATTCGGCAAGTGGCTGATCGGTATTCTGCGGCTGCCGGGCAAAATTCGCTGTGAACCAGAATCTGGAACCATGACCCATCTGACTCTCTACGCCTATGTCGCCCCCCATCATTTCTACCAGCTGCTTGGAAATTGCCAGACCGAGACCTGAACCGCCATGCTTGCGCGTGGTTGAAGCATCGATCTGACTGAATTTTTTGAAAAGCAGATCGAACTTTTCCTCGGGAATCCCGATTCCGGTGTCGGTGATCTCAAATTTGATCAGGGCTGCCTTGTCGGTGGTGGTTACCGGCGAAACTCTCAAAAATATGGAGCCGGTGCTGGTGAATTTGATCGCATTACCCACAAGATTGTTCAACACCTGGCGAAGTCTTACCGGGTCACCTTTAAGGCCATCCGGGATTTCCGGGTCGATGGCATAATTGAGTTCAAGGCCTTTCTGCCCGGCTCGAATACGCATGACCGATACGAAATCAGAGATCAGAGAGCCTATTCTTAAATCAAGACTTTCAAGAACCAGTTTGCCCGCTTCGATTTTCGAAAAATCGAGAATCTCATCGACTAGAGTCAAAAGGGATTCACCGCTTGAATTGATGAGTTTGACAAAATGCTGCTGTTCTTCGGAAAGCGGAGTTTCCAGCAGAAGTCCGGTAATGCCGATGATTCCGTTCAGGGGCGTACGTATTTCATGGCTCATATTGGCTAGAAATTCGCTTTTGGCGCGACTCGCCATTTTTGCCTGCAGTGTCATCTGGGTCGCGGTCATGGTCGCGTCTTCCAGGCGACGATTGGTTTCAAGCAATGCCTGCTCTGCCTGCTTTCGTGCCGTTATGTCATGAATGATGGCATGCAGCAGCATCTGCCCTTTGAATCTGATTATGCATGCTGATGCAATCACATGGCGCATGGAACCATCGGAAAGGCGATGAATGAATTCATGCTGGCGGTTTTTGCCCGAGGCGATATCGGATAAAGCCTGTCTAGACCGGTCCGGCGGCATGGTGTCGATTTCCATCATCGTCATGCTCAGCAGTTTTTCTCTCGGATACCCGTAGAAACTTACGGCAGATCCGTTGGCGTCGATAATGGCCCCGGAATCCGGCTTAACCAGAAGCATGACCGAGGCGTTGTGCTCGAACTGGCTGCGGTAAGATTCTTCGCTTATTCGCAGCTGTTCTTCGGCGAGTTTCCTCTGCTGTTCGTTCTCGATCTGGCGGTGAACCTTTTTAATGGCTTCGGGAAGAAGTTCCAGGAAGTGCCCACCCTTGACGATGTAATCGAGTGCCCCGAGTTTCATCATTTCTACGGCAATTCTTTCGTCTCCCTGGCCGGTAGAAATAATGAATGGCGGCAACACCAGTTTGCCTGCCGAGATACTGTTGATAAATTCACGGCCATTCATGCCGGGCAGGCTGTAATCAAGAATCATCAGGTGTGGCGGTTCTTCACGAGCCAGCTTTTTGAGAGCCTCTTCTGCGGAAAAAGCCTTTGCGACAGCAAAACCGCAGTCTGTGACGATTTCGCCAATCAGCTCCGCAAGCCCCGGATCATCTTCAATTATCAGAACAGTCTGCGCCATCGATTCTCCTGTTAGAGTTCAATATTCCTGAAATTCTGTTGTCAGAAGCACGACAAAAAACACGCTGCCAACTCCAGGTTCAGATTCAACCCAGATTTTGCCGTGATGTTTCTCTGTGATCTTTCTGACAATACTCAAGCCTAGTCCTTCTCCAGCCTCTGAGACTGTTGGATTGACACGGAAAAACAGATTCCACACTTTGTCGCGGTTTTGCTTCTCGATGCCTATGCCATTGTCTTTGATCGAATAGATTACTTTTTTGAAACCAGATATCGCTTTTATTTCAAGAGCCAGCGGTTTATTCCGGTCACGATATTTTATCGCATTGGTAATGATATTGGTAAACAATTGGTTTAGCAAGTTTTCATCACCATAGCAGTTTGGCAGCTCTTCCTGATTGACTCTGGCGCCGATTTCAGCGAGTTCGTAGCTGTGAGCCGACAAAATGGTTGCAAACAGCCGATTCATGTCGACAAGCTTGATATTCAATGGTGCCCGCCCGGTGCGCGACAGTTGCAGAAGACCGTTCAACAGAGTGTCCATTTTGTTGACGCCCGAAGTGATGAACTCGAGTGTTTTTGGAATTCCCTCTTCCAATAGCTGTTTTACGTCAGCCTGTTCGCAATTCTCCGGCAACGCCGCCTGCAGAGTTTTGAGCTGCTTCAGCAGTCTCTGACTGAAGCCCTGGATGTTGACCAGCGGTGAGCGCAGGTCGTGCGATGTTACATAAAGATAATTTTCCAGTTCTCTGTTTCTCGATGACAGCATCTCCTGCATCTGTCTGCTGGCTGTTATATCGGTTGTGATGGTTGCAAACAGGTCTTTGCCGGGCGTTATTACCGATACCGAAAAATGCCGATCCTGAGCAGGTGAATAAGTTGTATAATCGTATTGTTGCCCGGTATTTACAACCTTGAGATATTCTTCGAGATGAGGCGGCGGGGTTGTCTTATAGACTTCGGTGGCAAGTTTGCCCAGTGCTTCTTCACGTTTCAGACCGGTTGAACGGGAAAAGGCCTCGTTGAAGCCGATCAGTCGATAATTTACCGGTTGCTGTTTTTCATTGTACTCAACCCTGTTCAGGACAATGACTTCGCGCATTACGGAAAATAACGCTTTGAATAAATCAACATTTTCCAGCGCCTGATCTGAAAACCGCTCACCAGAAGCTGTAAGTTCCGGTTTGCCGGTTTTGCATATCGCTGAAAATCTGCCGATTTTCTCCCGGGTTCTCACTCTGTTTTTCATTTTCAATCCATGCAGATGGATTTCAGGTTCTTAAGATCTGGATGAACAAACCTAGCCGCTTGAGTGTTTCCGAGAGTTTGTTGTAGCTGATCGGCTTGGTGATATAAACATTGCAGCCGAGGCCGTAACATTTTTTGATCTCTGGCGGATCATCTGTGGTTGAGATCATGATCACCGGCATGGTCCGCAGTTCTTCGCTCGCTTTAATTCTGCTCAACAATTCGATGCCATCCATGCATGGCATTCTTATGTCGAGGAGCAGCAGATAATTGCTTTCGGGGTTCCGCCTGTTCGAAATGAATTCCCATGCCTCGGCACCGTCGGCAAAACGGATGATCTCGTTGCGTACCCCTGATTCAAGCAGCTCGGCCTTTATCAGCTCGGCATGTCCTGGATCATCTTCGGCAACAAGAATGGTCATTTTGCGGTTTTCGTGCATCTCTGCCTCTTTTCAGCGCAAGCAGCCGGTGGCGTACCTGGGTTTTCGATAATGAACACTGGTTTGCAATACCCGGACAGTATTGTAGCACAAAATGCCAAATAATGCTTACCCAACCGGGGCTGACTAATTGAACAGGCCGATGTTGAGGGCCACAGTGCCGCTGGCAGCCTGAATTTTGGTTTCAGAAACAACCGGAATCGGTTTTCGTTTTCCCGGCTTGTACTGATGAAAAGTGGCGGCGCTGTTGAAGTAGTGCTCAACGGTGGTTTTCTCGCCGCCTTTGAACCCGACGTAAGGAAAAACCACCCGCTTGTAACTTCTTCCCAGGCCGTAAAGCCGGTCAAACTTCATCTCGATCTCGATTTTGAGAGTGCCGGGGGCGATCTGGTCGCAGATTTTTTCATAAACGGCGGTATATTCTCGACCAATGCCATCACTCCAGCTGGCTTCAAAATCCTGGCTGCGCTCTTCTTTTTCCGTGAGATCGATGTTGCCAAGATATCTGCCGTTTATGTACAGCTTGCCGTAAGCAGGCAGCCGGTCAGGCTTATCGCCTGTATAAAGCAGTCTGATCCGCAGTTTCGCCTTTTCCTGATTTTGCAGCTGTAGAACCGGATCGTGAAGACCTGCTTTGCACTCAGGACATATCATCGCCAGGCCGGGCAGACCAGTCGCTCCACAGGCGGGGCAATCAATGGCCATTACCGGCCATGCCAGACTGAAGATCAGGAGAAATATCGCTCTGAAAAATTTCATACTATTAAGATTATCGACACTGACCAGATTTCAATTACAGATTATTGAAAACCCGGTTGAGTCGTTGCCGGATCTTAACAAAACTTTGCATTCTGCCGAAAGATACTTTGGTGGAAAAGGAGAACGATTATGAAAGCTGTATGCTCGGTTATCGTGAGCTGGTATTCCGTTGCTCTGTTGGGCTTTCTTGTCTATATCCGCAAAGGATTTCTGCATATGTCGGGCGAATCGGCCATGCCTTCAATCGACCTGAATTGCCCTGATGAAAATTCGGAAACCGAATTTTTTCAGAATTAACTTGATTTAATGACCTCACCTGTCTAAAATAAATAAAGATTTATTTTAGACAGGTTCAATCACTTGCCGTTCGATACCAAGTTTGAGTTTATCCTGCAGTTTGAAAAGATTCTCGGGGAAATGAAAAGCAAAAACCCCGAGACCTATGGTCGCAATCTGCAATTTCTCAGTGTTGAAACCATCGAAACCGTCAGACCCATTCTTCAGAAGTTTTTCCCGAACGATAAAACCCTGATCGATTCTCTGAGCCGAAAAGACATCGATCTGATGCTGCTGCGCATTCTCAGATCAGAGGTTGTTGGGCTGCAGAATGAAGGCGAGCGCCTGATCCGCAAGGCGCGCAATATCATTGGCCAGTTTGGCTTTCTGCCGCCAGTCGAATTTTTTTATGCCTACAACGGTGCTGAACTTTTTGAAGCGATGCTTGACCGTACTTATAAAAACCTGAAAAAAAGAGGCAAGCCGCAGAGCCTTTCCGAAATCTGGCGCCGCTTTTCGGCTCCGTTAACTGCCAGTTTCGAGCTCAAGAATGTTTTCACCAAAGATCTGCTTTTCAAGATCAGACAACGCCTGAAAAACTATCTTGAGAAAGACCCGAGATTTTACCTCGATGCCCGGAGTCCGAAAAAACTTTTTGTTGCCCTCGCCGAATGGGGTGCCTCTGTAGAATTCGAGGATTAGGATCCGGTCTGTTCTGAAGTCTGTTTTGCGGAGAGAATGCTTTGGCCGACAATCATGAGGGATCGCCGCAGCCGGCGGGAGCCAGTCCTTTATTCCTGCTCTGGCTGGTGGGAATTGCCGTTCTTGCAGTCCTTGGGCGGGAATCAGATCTTGCATTTCTAGCATTTTTAGCCCTTCTGGCCGGCTTCTTTATCAGTATCAGGCGATATCTCAATCAACGTGACCTTCTTCAGGAAGTCTGCAATTTTTACGAACAGGCGCATGCACTCGATGATATGCAGCTGCTGCAGAGTGACCGGCCTTTCACCAGAATTCTTCAAACGGTTATTGAGCTGGGCAGATTCGATTGGGCAGTTTTGTTTCTGATGGATTTCGAAAAGGATATGTTTGTCGCGGTCGAGGCAGCCGGTATCGGCCTGGAGCATTTCCGACCCGTGAGCTTCGACGATATCTCCACCGAACATACTTCTGACAGTATGAAGCTTTCTTTAAAGCTGCTCGAGCATGCCTTCAAAACTTACGAATTCAAAGGAGCGCTTGCCGGATCAGCCCTTGAACGCAACAACGTATTTTTTGGCTGCCTGCTGGTTGGCCGGAAATCTGCTGACTCTGAGGTAACCTCAGAAGATTCTTTTCGCCTCGATATCCTTTCTGACCAGATTTCGATCTGTCTGCACAACTATAGACTTCATAAAGAACTCGCTTTTCATGCCGATGAACTGGCACAGCGGCAGTCGCAGATACAGCGGGAGCTTGAAATGGCGCGCATTGTTCAGGATGGCGCCATGCCACGCCAGATTCCAAAGATTGCCGGAATTGAAGTCGCTTCATATCTGAAACCTGCCAGATTTATCGGCGGCGATTTTCTCAGATTTATCGAGAGTGATTCACGCAGAGGTCTGGGTATTCTGATCGGTGACGTTTGCGGTAAAGGGGTGCCGGCTGCACTGGTCATGGCCGTGGTGGTATGCCTTTTCAATGAAAGAACCGCTCTCGAAATTCTGCCTGGTGAACTGATGGGGCGGGTCAATATTTCTCTGAAAGAATTTCTCGGGGCCGGCTCTCGGTTCAATTCAACTGCTCTCTGGGGTGTATTCAATCTTGAAAGGATGATTTTCACCTATTGCAGTGCCGGTCACGATTTTCCCCTGCACCTCAGTGCAAAAGATGGAACCATAAATGAACTGCAATCTACGGGAACCCTGCTGGGAATTTTTAACGAAAGCTGCTACGAAAGTCGTGAGGTTGCTGTCAATGATGGTGACCGGCTATTCTTTTATTCTGATGGTCTGGTCGATTTTTTTGAAGCCTGGGCCGGCTGTGAAGATGGATATCTGTATCTGAAAGAATTCCTTGTCGCCCGTGCTGCAAAAATACCCGACGAAATTGTTAAGGAAATTTCACAACTGGTCGAAAACTCACCTGCTGCTGTCAAAGACGATATTACCGTGGCAGTAATCAACATCGACCGGAAAACAAGGGCTTGACCATAATCGGAAGACAGAATTTGCTTCTGTTGTTTGCGGTGCTTGCAGCCGTTCTTTCTGCCACCTGCGCTGAAGGGGCTGGAATACCCGTTGATGGCACCTTTCGCCTGCGAGCAAAAAAAGATGTTCTCGACCGACAGTTGCGGGCCAGAGTTGCGACTGATGCTGAGTATGCCGGTCATCTGCGTGCTGCAGCATTATCCAGACCACTTGTCCAGGGCGAAACCGTTGTCGGATTTCAGGTATACAATTTTTCGGCAGGGGTCTATGAATACCGTCCCGGGCGTTTCGTAGCACAGGGAACTTACTGCAATCTTTTTGTCGAACGCGGCAAAGAGAGATTATACGGATCGCGCAGCTCAGAAATTTTCAGACAGATAGTCAGCGCTTTTGACGAGAAGGTTTTTCCTTCAGTGTGCCGGTGGTTTGGACAACCGGTCATTCCTTCTGTCTTTCATCTGCCGGATGAAAGAATCTATATATTTCTCGTCGATATTCGCGACTCGTTCGGCGAAGGTTACGTTGCCGGCTATTTTGACCACCGCGACATTGAAGGCCTGTTTGGAAACCAGAAGCCAGTATTTTTCATGGATATTTCACCTGGCGAACCCGGAGATCCAGATGATAAATGCAATTCATTCTATCGAACTCTGGCTCATGAATATCA
>CAZPCO010000134.1:0-5788 GCA_964585025.1 uncultured bacterium
TTGGTGCCGATCGCAACCCCGAATTTTTCGAAATCGGGGTGTTTCTGAATATCGGCGTTCTCAGGCAGTCGCAGAAACTCGTTGGTGAAATCGACGATGATCTTCGCGCATTCGAGAACCTTCTGCACGATCGCGGCCGCATCGAGATCGTAGAACGGCGGGCCGAACAGCAGGATCAGGCAGTCTCCGACAATCTTGTCAAGACAGGCCCCGTGCGGAAAAACTCTGGTGACGAGGCCGTTGGACCATTTGTCGACAAAATTGGTGATTCGTTCAGGAGTTTTGAGAATTTGTTCGCTCATTTTGGTGAAACCGGAAATGTCAGCGAAGATAATGCCAATTTGCTCTTCGCGAGGCGTCAGATAAACCTTTTCATAGCCAGGCTCAGCAGTCAGTCTTGCAATGACCGGGTCGGGAAAAAATTTGCGCAGCATGTTGCGCTCGCGGTTGAAATCGACGAGACGCTGGCGTAGGCTTTCGGCAAAGACCTGGACAATTTCGCGGGCGAAAATTGAGAAATTACGGCCATCTTCAGGCACAAAAATGACCTTGCCGATCAGATTTTCTTCTATGAGTCCATCGAGCAGATAGGTAATCGTCAGGTTCTCGCAGCCGATTGCTTTTTTCAGGGCCTCGTTGTCTGCAGACAGACTGTTGCCGTTCGCTTTGATGAAGCCGTCCAGCCCTGAATGGACGTTCTCGCCGGAACCATAAACCCTCTGGTCATCTTCATAGACCAGATAATTTATGTTCTCGACGCCTGTCAGTTCATGATCTGAATAGAGAATGATCAGTTTGCTGAAGGGAACTTCCTTGCGCAGAACATACACGGCCCCGTCGATCGAATCGACGATAGAATGGTTTTTGAGTGCTGATTGAATGCCCATGATCAGGCTGTGTTTCAGGCTGCTGGTATGAATGCCAAAGAAAAAATTGTCGAGCAGTTCGCTGATTGTGTCAAGCATAGCAGTTCCGAGGTTTTTCTCGGGAGCTGATTCGTGGGGGAAGGCGAGAGCGATAGAACCGGTGATTTTGCCGGCCATCTCGATTGGCTGGGCAAACCAGTGAATATTGTTAAAATTGAAACTGATGGCTCGGGCTATCTGATGCAGCTGCGGAACTTGTCTTTTAATGTTGTTGTCGCAGTTGCCATAACTGAATACCTGATGGTTCAGGTTTTCATCCTGGGTTTCGACAAACATTGCCGAGGTTTTTATATGCTCCGCCAGAAAAAGAAAGACTTTGCCCAGCGAACTTTCAAGGTCAAAATGAGAGGATTCGAGTTCTTCGACAATCTTGTCGAGCTTCAGGTTCAATTCACGCAGCAGCTGCAGTTCCTGAAAATTAAAATCCATGCTTCACCTCGGTGTTGAAATTCGGGATCATTCCTTGAGACTGTAGGACAGAACCTGCCAGGTTACATAGCCGGCAATAGCCAGCCAGACCAGACCAATCAGCCAGCCTGGCATGAACAGCATTTCGCCAATCCTGGAAGCGTCGGAACCGGAGATGGACCTGTCGATCAGATCTTCCTTGATGTCGATAAGCACGTAAAGACATGATGTCAGGCCGAGAAATTTCAGGAACTGATCGCAGACCTTCTCGCTGGTATAGGTTGCAAGAGCCAGCAGCCCAAGGCCAGACAAAGAACAGATTATTATTCCCTCAAGGTTTCTGACCCATATTGCTGTTACTGCCAGCAGCAGTATTCCCAACCCGGCTGTAATTTGCTGATCAAATCTGGTCTTGACTGCGCCGAGGAGTATCAGGCAGCCCCAGAACAGGCTCCCAAGATAGCCGGCACTGGTCACGATAAAACGTATGCCTCCGGCTGTCCAGCACACACCTCCAAGATTGGCGTTGATCTCTATTTTGACAATTTCGCCGCCGGTAACGACCGCAGCAAGGCCATGTGACAGCTCATGAAAGAACACTGTCAGATACTTGATCGGCAATACCAGCATCGAATCCCAGAAAAAGATTGCCAGAACCACAGCTGCCAGCGGCAGCATCATACCTGCGGCATTGCCTGAAGGCTTCAATTCAGTCTGCTCATTCATTGAATCAATTTCCAATCTGACTCCTTCTTCATCAGGCTGCAGTGGCCGGTTTAAAGGTGAAGAACCGGAACAGCAGATACAGAGCGAGGGTTGCCGAGAACCCGAGTTGCACGAAATGATCGGCCTGATAAAGTTTCAGGTAAACTGCTACCGCAAGAATCATTCCCTGCACAGCAGTTACCATGAACCATTTATAATGATTAACTGAGGTGAACATCTTGATCACGCCAACAGCAGCGAGAATACCGACTACAATCATGATGAACTGAAACAGGAACCCCCGGCCTTTTCGCGGGTTGATCAGCATGCCCTCGATATAGGGTGCTTTGCCGGTCGGTTCGATCTGCAGCATCGAGAACGAGATCGGCCAGCTGGTAGTCGGAATCTTGAATTTGACAGGCAGCAGGCCGGTCTGGTCAAAGACTTTGTCGCTCTGTTTCTGCTGAGAAACCATCTGTGACTGAGTCGGTACCTTCTGCCGCTTCTGAATGCTCGAATAAGAGCTCAGCGACGAAAAATAGGAACTGTTGTCGAGAAATCTGGTTTCGGCAACCTTCAGCAGTCGGTCGACATTGCCCTTCTCACGCATCAGCTCGTAGCCTTCCGGGAGGTAGACAACCCAGCTCAATTCGCTGATCGGCAGATGTGCCGACGGCAGTTCCATATAAGTCTGGTTGAAAGCGCTCAGTTCTTTGCCTAATTTGACCGCGTAGACTATTTCGACCGGGAATGACTTGGATTCACCGCCTTCGATGGCCGATCTGACTATGGGCAGATTGTAAACGCCAAGATCAGCATTGAGGCCGGATCTTACCGAAAGGCCTGCGACCTGAGTGCTCCAGAGCTCGGTAGTAGCTATGCCAAACTGCGGCAATTTAACCTTCAGAAACTGTTCGGAATTATTTCTGACTTCGTAGACAACCCTGGTAAGCAGGTATCCGTCTTCGTTAAGCAGGGTCATTGCTTCGGCTCTATCGATGACCGCAGTCTGCTGCTCGATATCTTCCGGGCGCGCTACCGTGATAGACAGATTATTTGGATGTTTGAGAAATTTGAAGGCGTAAGGAGTTTTTTCAGGTCGCTCACGGTTCCAGTCTTTGAGAAACTCTGCTGCGACGGTAGGGGTGTAACCTTCACGGTTTCCATTCTCGGAAATCTCGAGGGCCTGAATGCAGCCGATGCCGAGTAAACCCCAGGACTGCTCTACGTCGAGCGGGATGATTTCCGGCACGTTGTAATTTCCGTCTTTGAGGTTCTGGATATCTTCTTCGAATTCAATCGTCAATTGAGTATTTCCACGGATCTTCGATTTGAAAACCACCTCGATGTGTCGACTGCCTCCGGTTTCAACCTGCCGCCAGTCTTCGATCAGCTTGTTTTCAACTTTCAATACTCTGATTTTATCGGGAATCTGGAAGGCAATACTGGCGATACCACTGCCACCCATGATTTTGAGATCAAAAATATCGATGCCGCTGACGAAACCTTCTTTAAAATGCAGCAGATTCTGCTGTCTTACGGTAATTCTGGTCTTTTCTTCGATTATGACCGGCTCTTCTTCTGTCTCCGAGGGCTGGTCGGCTGACTTGACCTCCTGGGGCGGAGCACTTTCGACGTTGCGGTAGAGTTCGAAATTGACGGTCTGAGTCGGGGGCAGAATGGCGAGAAACACAGTCTTTTCAGAGGTTTTTTCGCTGTTGCGCAAAACACCCGGGTCGATCCATGCTTCGCAATCCTTTTCATTCACAGTTATCTGCAGGGTCGAAATGCAGACTGGCACCATGTTGAGGCTGAAACGGCTGGAATGTTTATATTCGCTTGAAGCCATAGGAATAAAAAATTCGACGGTGACCATTGCCGGGCCTGAAGCGTTGGTCATGAAGCCGTAGGAAGTTTCACCCTGATCTTCGATCAGGGTCATTGCCAGCGGTTCGTCATTGAGAGAAGCGGAGGATGGTATAGCCTCGGTGGAAAGAAGACCAACTTTTTTCCAACCTGAATTGAACAGATTCAGCTTGAATTCTGCATTGAATCTGACCCCGCGCTCTTCGATGGTGCCGCGGTATTTTACGCCTTCGAAGCTGAAGGCGGCCGGAGCAATTACTTCCCGGATCGGTGGGACTTCGATGTCTTTGAGAAAACGATAATCAGCTTCGGGAATAATTACCGCACGGTCACCTGAAGGCAGGACCTTCGAGAGATCCTGGAATGGGGCCATCACTCTGATTTCCCGGTAATCGGCGGCTAAAACCGGCAGTCCGGCAAGCATGATGATCGTCATTGCCAGCATGAACAGAATTGCTGTCATACTGCGCCCGGAAGTCGGTGGAACTTCACTTTTGTTGTCAATAAAAGGAGGCGGGTTATCGATTTTTATCTGACTCAGCAGCCAGATTGCTCTCCAGATTACTGCACCAAGCATGGCGAGCCAGAAACCGGTATTGGCGGCATCGCCGATGCTCTTAAGTTTCAGGTCAACGATCGAGAGGAAAACGATAATAAGAGCGGCGAAGGTGATTTTGGATGGGATACCCTGGAAAGCGCCGGCAACGAAATAGAGAGCTCCGAAAAGTGCCAGGATGAAGGCGATGATTTCGGCGGTTCTGAGAACTGAAGCCCAGACGTAACTGAGTCTGACATTCGGACAGGTGGAGTTGGGCAACAGGGCACCGTCTGTGGCAACTTCGGCCATGACCAGATCACGTTCAAGGGTATAGAAGTTTTTGGTCATGACAAACTTGGATTTGATCGGCAGCATGCCACGGTTTCTGGCAGCACCGAACCCAGCTTTGCCGCCTTTGGCTGCTGCTTCCTGCTGGACGTCAGCCATCTGCTCTTCCATTGCCTGAGGCGCCGCCAGCATACTCTTGGCTGCAATATCAGCACGTTTATATTCAACGCTCTCGTTTTCCATGCTGCGTGCAACGTTGAGCTGGTTGAGATCGCCTTCGATCGGGCCATGCAGCTGGCAATAAATGAGGCCGGTTTCAGCCAGATTGCCGGAAGAAAGATATTGGCACCTTGTTTCTGGGGGATAAGGCCTGCTTTTGAGATATTTACCATTGAGAAGTGCGTCGATGTCGAGCGAGGTCATGCTGTTTTCCTTGTCCATGTTATACATTTCTACGGCTCCCAGCAGCACTCTCTGATTGGCGTAACAGGCTTTATCTCGTGCCTGTTCGCGGGCCTTTCTGAAGTTCGGTATCGCCATTGCCGCAAGGACGCCGATGATGATGATGACAATCATCAGTTCGATCAGGCGAAAGCCCTTGCCGCCGAAAACGAAGCCGAATAATGCGCAGACAGCGTTCCACAGCCAGCCGAGAATCGACAACAGCAGACTGCGTGATACCACGGCCATGACGACGACAGCCATGAAAATCAGGAAAATCAGAGTGTCAGGATGTCTGGCGAGCGACCAGGCCGCGCTCAAAATATGCATGAAACCACGAAAGAAGAATGGGTCTTTTCTTGTCTGGGGATCTTTGACCGTTCCGGTAAAGTTGTACAGATGATAATCTTCGGGGGCATAGAGATACCAGGAAAAGTGCGAAACCGGGATGTCGACGAGCGGAGGCGCAAAGGCCATGCTGCCATACCAGGCGATGTCATCTACCGGTTCTTTGATGAGAATCTGCAGATTGATTTCGACCGGTTCCCCGATTTTTTGGCTCATTTCCAGCGGAATCTGAACCATTCCGGGAAGTTTGCTGTTGACCGGTTTGATG
>CAZPCO010000134.1:5798-8300 GCA_964585025.1 uncultured bacterium
AAGTCGACAGCACTTCAGCTCCTGAAGCCAGCTGCAATTGCAGATACTGCTTGTTATTATTGCGGATGTTCATGCTCACCAGTGTGTTGCTTGATTTGTTGGTGGTGAAGGTCGTTTTAACATCCATGCTGTCGGCGACGACAGTCTGTTGAGGCACGTCGAGATAACGTTTTATTGCCACCTCGATATTTGTCGGGCTGATATTGTGTCTCCAGGCGAGCAGCAGTGGTCTTGTCGCTCTGTCTTTAAGCGGTTGCGGAATTTCAAGATGATCGATCGGGTAGATGCCTTTGGCAAGTGGGTTTTTGTCAAGGTTCCCCGGTTGCACCTCAACTGAGGTCAGCGCTTCGATAGCTATTACCCCGAGTTCTCTTTCGACACCGACAGGTGAAAGCTCGGGAAGGCTGATCATGGTGCTGTTCAGGTCAATCGGAGCTTCGTAATCGATTTCGATCTGGCAGACATCTTCGCGGCCTGGAGAAAATTCGATGCGCAGGCGCTTGTGGTTGCCTTCGCGAAGCATTTTCTGGTTCTGGGGCCGGTCGGCATTGACGGCGACAATTTCGATGCCTTCTGGAACGTTGAATGAAAAGCTCGAAACCGGAGCTTTGCTGATCGTATAGTCAAAAGTTTTATGCACGTAGATGGATGTTTCGCCAAGACTTACCAGGGTTTGCGAACGGGCGTAAACCAGAGGCTGAATCAGCGGTCTCGGCGCGACGACCAGCATCTGGGTTTCGGCAGTTGCACTGGCTGTGCCACTGGCAGTCTGGGGGGCAGGCTCGAGAGTCAGGGGTTTTTCGGCATCGCTTGCCTGCTGCCGTGAAAATTTCCGACGCCATTTGAGGTTGACATCGCTGTTGGCACCAAGCCAGCCGATAAATTCACAGCCCTTACCGTCGGCAGTCTCTGCAACATTGAAGTCTTTAAATGTCGTGCTGTCGATCGAGAGAACAAAATCAGCTGCATTCAGCTGCAGAAAGGTGAGGGGAATACGGGTAATGCTGAACTGCAGGGTAAAAAGATCGTCGAAATTCTGTATCGGGACGACAAGAGCGACACGGCATACATGTGCACCCTTGCCGGCGATCGGCAGGATGAACATGGCGTCTTTCCAGTTGTTCTGGCTGAGAGTATCGTTGTTTGAAGCCATTGTATTATAGACATTCTGCAACATGTTCTGACGGTTCATCTTGCCGAACTGAACCTGGCGGGTCTGCCCGGCAAACCAGCTGGTGCGCAGGGTGGTTGGCCGGTCGTCGAGGGTGACTGATTCAACGGCCAGACTGCCCCAGAAAAGCGGAATATCATGCCAGCCTTCGGTAAAGGTATCGATTTTGAAGGTTGCTTCGATGAAGGCAAAATTGTCTTCGAGCCGGCCTGATAATCTGGCCGAGTTAACCTGGTACAGAAGCGGCGGCGGGTCGGAAACCGGAGTGGACATTGAGGCGAGTGAGGCTTCTTTGGCCTTTTTCAGGGCTTCAAATTCATCTATTGGCAGGATGAAATACTTGCCTGCATCCTGCTGGAGAACTTTGTATAAATCTTCATACGGCACCAGTGACTTGATGGTGCCGATTGTCCTGGCTATTTCGCTGCCCTGGGTCTGAGAAAAATCAGGGTTTGCTGAGGAATTGCTGATCGGCAGGCTGTTTGTCGACTGGCTGTCTGCCTGCTGAATATTGATATTCTGCTGAAAATTATTCTGCTGAACTTCTATCTGCCGTTCGGCGTGAACGCTGAAACATGTCAGGACAAAGCAAAGCGCGGGCAGCAAGAAACGCAATTTCATATTTCCCCCCAATAGCCATCTGATTGAATAATCAGCACCAGTGTACAGGAAAAGGGCTAAGGGGGCAATATCTTAGTATTCGCGGTCGAGTGCCATATCGTTTTCAGAAGGAATGTAGACCGGGTCGATGATCAACCGGTTCTTGCGTTTGTGAATTTCAGAATCGTAATGCTTTTTAACGGTTTTCCAGTTTGAAAATGAAAGAATGTCGCGCAGCAGATTCAATACCCGGCGGTGATCGTAAAGATTGAAAACCGGATATTCGACGGTCAGCAGATCGATGGGAGCAGAACATGCATCAAAACGTCTTCCCCAGCTCTCTCTGAAATGACCCTGAGAATCACAGCAATTTAGAAGAATGATTTTGTAAGTGTTCGCTGGAAATTCCGTGGCATCAAGATCTTCGGAAGAAGCACGTACAATGCGGTATGGAGTTACATGTCTGTCTTCGATGAGGTCACCGTTTCCACATCTGAAGATGTCATCCATCGAAGAGAATGCCATGCCGCCACCATATCTGGCGTGCCCTGAATAGATGACGATATCTATCGTCGGATCCTCGAGTGCTTTCTTGAAGATCCCTTTAGGGTTGTTGTTTATCTGGGTAATCATGCCAATTTCGATGAGAACGGGTCTGCCCTTGTAATAGAGTTTTTTGCCGTTCAAAGTTTCAAACGCCGGGAATGATCCCATGATTGTGTCGCGGGGGT
>CAZPCO010000135.1:0-8240 GCA_964585025.1 uncultured bacterium
CGACAGCGGCAACACCAGCATCGATGGCGATTACATGAACCAGAACATTTTCAACCCTCAGTATATCAACATCCTTGAGTATATGCATACCCATGGCGTCAAACTGGCCAGAACCGAGGTTCTGCGCCGGGCCATCGACTATGCTGCCAGAGAACCTGAGATCAAAAAACCAAATTCAGACGCATATTCGATCGATAAAAACTACCCGGTGCTCGAACTGCTGATCAAGCTCCTTAACCAGGCCCCCGAGGAAGACAGAAAGCAAAAAACAGGCTGGTCTTCGGGCTATTCCAACCTGCTTTCCACCGCTGCGGCATCAGGCAACACAGATTTGATGAATTTCATGCTGAAGCATGGCTTTGTAATCGATGAAGAAGTAATCAAATCACTGATACTGAACAAACATTTCGATAAGCCTGAAATACAGGCGCTCCTGGCAAAGGCAGAAACCGTTACTACCAGACCTGCAGAGCCATCCTCAAACACAGCAGCAGCGAGTCACCCTGCAGATATTACTGCACAAGCCAGCGTAACAGATTCAACCGATGTGTCGATCAACGACCGGAATTCATACGCAACGCTGCAAGCCACAACCACTATCGCAACAGAACCAGTCTCTGCTGCTTCAGGTGCTGCAGAAACAACACATACGGCAACCCGGCCCGATATGACCCTGCCGGCAACAGCAGCAGAGGCCATTTCCAGGCCTGCCGGCGGCCTGGCCCTGCTGCAACCGGCAAGTGACGGCTTAGACCTAATTATCCCGTATGGTGCTGACGCAAAGGGCATGCGCCGTGATGGCGAAAACGTTTTTCACTTCATTGCCCGCTACTGGCGCAGCAGTAAGGCAGAGCGGACTTTTTACAAATGTGATTATGCCAGACTTTTCTCGATTGCCATGGAACGCAAAATCGATCTGAACCAGAAAAGCCGCCTTGGGCAGACTCCTCTCTGGATCGCCCTGCAGGGGAACAATTTCCGGTCCTGCATACGACTTCTGGAAGCAGGAGCCGATATCGGAGGCACCGATGGCGATGGCCTGACCATGCAGGAATACTGCCGGAAAAACAATCGAAAGATATTGCTGGGTCTTCTGATGGGGGTGAATAATGATCGATAACCGCATTCAGAGAATTGTCGTGCTTGTGGCCGTTTTTTTTCTGACCGCATTGGTTGCAAACGCAACCCGGCCGGGAGCCGACGAAGTCGCAAAAAACCGCTGTTTAACTGTAATGTGGGAGCTATACAGGAGCTTCGAAAAGCTTAGTCCGGCGCAATTTGAAGAAATGACGGGCAGACGCAGCGGCGTTCAGCCGGTAGACCACCGGGTTCTGCAATATCTCATGGCCCATGATCCCCAAAAGGAAGAAAACGAGCTGTATGACCTGGTTATGGAGGTCGAAGCCGGCTATTCACACTGCCATTATTACTGTGTCTTCAATCTTGACCGCCTTGCCACAGACACTGTCGTCGACCACTCTTTCGTGATACTTGATACCACACATGGCTTCCAGCGTGACTTTCGCGACGACAAGCGCTCTGAAAACTCCAGCCCGAGAGCGATGTTCCAGAACTTCTGTTCCATTTTCAACGCTGGGCATGAATACGAAAAATATGCTGCCGAGTTTTCCGAAGAATCAGAATACAGCCGGAAGCTGAAAAAGGCCAAGGCACGTGAAAATCCGTATATGTCAGGGTTAGCCAGATTCTGGCCGGCCCTTCTCGTGTTCATGATTCTCGATTTCGTTTTTATCGATATGCGCTACCTGAAGGGGCAAAAGGAAGGCCTCAAAATGTATTGCTTCGGCCTGCATCTAGCAAGCTTCATAATCGTGATGTCCTTCGTCACCCTTCATTATACCGGCACCCCAATACCCGATCTCAAATCATTTTCGCACCTGGTAAACGGGGCATACCCGCAGGAACTGCATTTTCTCAGTGACGTGATTCTCTTTACCTCGTTCGGCTGGTGGGGCATCTCGATTCTGGCAATATTCATTGCCGGTGAGGAAAGAGGCCTCTCGTATCTCGCCACCTTCTACGTGCTGTTTGCCCCATTAACGCTGGCTATGTCAGAAAGCCCTTTCCGTGGCTCCGATGCATTTCCGCTTTTCGGATTTCTGGCGATGCTGCTGAATGCCCTCTACGTTAAAAGCAAAGCCCCAAAACCTGACATAGAGCCGGAACAAGAGCCTGATTCATACTGATGTAAAACATTTTTCACCCGACCGGCGGGTGTGGTATAACGTAGTCAAACTTTATCGCCGCGGTTGCGCGGCAGGAAAAGGTAAGCAAAATGTGTGGTGTATTAGGACTCATTCTCGCCAGAGATTCTGAAAAAATGGGGCAGACTGCCTGCCAGCTGTTGCGAATGCTTGAATATCGTGGCTACGACTCGACCGGTGCTGTGATCCAGGACGAAGCTGGTAACATTACCTTGAAGAAAGACGTCGGAGCACCCAGCAAGGTCGTTTACGACCTTGGCGTCGACAAACTGCAGGGGCAGATTTTCTGTGGGCAGGTACGCTGGGCAACTTTTGGCGTCGTCACCCGCGAAAATGCTCAACCGCACGATGTCAAGTGCCATACCCACATATATGGTGCCCACAACGGCAACATTACCAACTGTATGCAGCTCAAGGAATGGCTGACTTCGCAGGGCCACCAGGTAGTCAGCAACAATGACGGTGAAATGCTGGTTCACACCGTCGAACATTTCTTTGCCGAAGAACTTAAATTCAAAAACGAAAACGACCTGCAGGTCAGATATGAAGCGATGAAAAACGCTGTTGTCAAAGCCTGCAAAAAAACAACCGGTTCTTTCGCGGCAGTAATCGTCGACCCGGTCGCTCGCCGCACCGTAGCAATCAAAGCCGGCAGCAGTCTTTACATCGGCAAAGGCCAGAATCAGGATCTCAGCGATTTTGTCATTGCCTCTTCAGACCTGGCCTCAGTTCTGCAATTGACCAAAATTCTCGTGCCGATCAGAGAAAAGCAGTTCGCCATTTTCGACAGCGGCCACTTCAAAATGTATGACACCCGTGATGGCAGTGAACTGGAGTTTCAGACCCAGCGCAGCCTGCTGCGCGTCGAAGAGACGCGCCTGCAGCACCCGTATCGGTATTTCATGGAACAGGAAATTTTCAGCCAGAGCAAAAACTCTGAAAAGCTCATCAGTCTGTTCGCCGGCGGCAACTCTATCATCAGGCTTCTGAAGGCAAACCTCGCAACCCACACCGACTGTTATGCCAAAGTCAGCGATCAGGTTCAGGCCCTCGCATTGCTTACGGAGCAGCAGGCCTTTTTATCCGGCGCGCGTGAACTGCTCAAATCACCGGCCATCACTCTGTTGAGCGAGCTTGAGAAGAAAATAGAACCACAGATGCCTCTTGATCTTGAATCGGCTTTCGCTTCATTGCTCGAGGATATTCGACGCGGCTTGTGCGAAGCCGGTGTTCAGGTTTCCCCGGGTCTTCTTAAACTGATCGATGGCGTTTTTGAACTCGAAAATATCAGGCTGCTGGAAGATCGCATGCGCGAATTCGTCGATATCATCGTCAGAGCCCGCAATAATGGGGACTCCATCTATATTCTTGCCTGTGGCACTTCGTTCCATGCCGCCAAAACCGCGCCGCTGTTTTTCAATGAAATCGCCGGCATTTCGGTGACACCCCTGCTGCCTGGTGAATTCAGAGCCCAGTGTACAAGGTCTCTCGGACCGAATGACGTTATCATCGGCATCAGCCAGAGTGGCGAAACAAAAGACCTGATCGACGTTTTCACGTTTCTCGATGAAGTGTATCCGCAGGCAAAACGCGTCTGTATCCTTAACAACACCAATTCAACGCTGGCCCTTGAAAAATCGCATCTTTACGTGCCGCTCTTCTGCGGTCCTGAAATCGCAGTGCCGGCGACCAAGAGCTTCTTGAACCAGCTGCTGGTACTCTACGCCCTCGCAGTCGAAGTCAAGGCCCGTCTCGAAAAGGACTGTGACCACAAAATTGGCGATGGCCTGCCTGCAAGTTTCCATTTTGAAGAAATGAAAAAAATTCCGGACCTGATCGAACTGACGTTGAACACAACTCAGCAGGAAACCGATATGATCGCCGGCCAGCTGTATCTCAAACCCAGCATGCACATTCTCGCGACCCGCATTCTGGGAATCGCCAAAGAAGGCGCATTGAAAATCAGGGAAATTGTGCTCAACCACACCGAAGGTTTTGAAGGCTCCGAATTCAAGCATGGCCCCAATACCATTCTCGGCCTCAACTCGATCTTCGGCCTCGATTCGGTTGGCGAACTGATGAAGCGCCTTGAAGAAGTGCTGAATTTCGTTCTCGAAAACAAAAAGGGTGAAGCCCTGAAACCGCGCGGCGTGCTGCGCATGTTCAAGGCGATCAGCGAGTATGCCTTCAAGGATATTCCGCCAACCTATCTCAGTGAAGATGAAAAGGAAGTTTTCGATGAAGTTTTCCGACGTTTAAACGTCTTTGAAAGCCTCTATGATAATTACCCGCTGGTCTTCATCACTACGCCACGTGAACGCGACATCAACCTGACGATTTCGCAGATCAACACTCACAAAATCAGAGGCGCCAACGTCTATCTGATTGCCGAAGACAACAACGAGCTGCGCGAAGCCGTTTCGGTAACCCCGTCATCGGCGTTTCCCTACAAACACGGTTATATCACCATTCCGCGCACCAATTCGAAGATTCTGCCAATCTTTTCGATCACCGTGGTGCTTCAGATGCTGGCTTTCAAAATGAGTCTGAAAAAAATGGAATTCATGGACCGCCTCGAAATCGCCAACCACGGCGTTCACCCCGATGTACCGAAAAACGTCAGCAAGTCGATCACCGTCGACTGAACAGCTTCAGCAGCAATCGAACAAACTACCGGCGTATCATACCGATCCGCCGGTTTTTTCTGTCCGAAAAACCAGGAATCGCAGAAATTGGACACTCTGAAAAAAACATGTTATTCAATAAGTTATAGATAGACAGGGAGGGAAAGAATGATTGAACAAGGACATGGAATAACTGCGGTCGAACATGGCATGGTGCCGCTCAACACCTGGGACAAAATCATCGGCAAGCTGATTGCCGCACGTGAAGAGCCGGATATCGAGAAAAAGATCGATATCATCATCGCAGTGCTGGTTAACATAAGATTACTCGACAAAGAAGAAAAAATAACCGACCAGAGAGACATCAAAGAAAATATTGAGACGATCTACCAGAGAGTTAACGAAGAAGCGATCAAAACTCTCAACACCATGCAATCTCCCTCTAACGAGTATATTTACTATTTCCGTGAAGTAATGAAAAAGCTGCCGATCAGAAGTGGTGGTGGCGACCTGATTGGCGATATACGCAGCGCGGCTGAATATTTTGAAGAAGGCCGCAACGGTAGTGACCCGATGATGTCATTTGCCGGCGATCTGCGCAAAGAAGTGCATCGCAAGCTTTCGCCACGCATTCTCAGCCGTTACCTCAAGCCATATCTCGAACTGGTGCACAATAATAACCCGGAACCTCTTGTTCAGGCTGGGTATATGGCACTTGCCGGTCGATTCGACCCGAAAAAGGAAGACCCCAAGTTCATTGCACTTGCCGAAGAAATGAATGAAAAGCTCACTTATCTGTGGGATTACAACAAGGGCAACATTACAGCCGTCAAACAAAGCCTCGAGAAAAACCTCGATCTGTTTGAAAAGTGTTTTCTAAAAAAAGAGATGCAGACCTTTCTCGAGATCTGCAATGCCAGATATATCGACAATACGCTTAATCTGGTGGACTGTCTCAAGCGCCTTGCAAGCTTCAAGATGCTGATCAAAAAGTCCTATTTTGAAAAGCGCATCGAGCTTTACGATTTTATCAACCTAGATCTCGACATCGGTCGCCTGGTATTTATTTTCACCAATGACCTCACCAACAACCATTACGAAACGGTCACCTTCGAGAATATCAAAGAATGCGTCGCACTGGTGCGCGAACTGATCGGACTGTTGAACCAGAAGGGCATCATTCCAGAAAAGAATGAGAAGATCGTCAAGGATCTGCATGACATCTATGCAATGGAAACGCTCGACATTCTCAAAACCAAACGGGCGATGCAGAATATTTCGATCGAACTGCAGCAGTTCATGCAGAGAAACATCTTTTATCGTCTCGGCCAGATGCTGAACTACGTGCTTGAAGCATACAAAGTGCCAACTTCAAGCCTGTCGCCGATCAAAGACCGCTTTTTCAACAACTTCATCCGCACCACCGAATTTCACGCCGTCAACGAGTTTCTTGAAAAAATCATCTTTTTTCTTAACCGCGAGCTGGCGACCAAAAATGCTGAGAACAGCCTTTACGGCAAATACCGTCTCAGCGAAATGCCGGCCGTCAATGGTAATTACGATGCCTATATCGCCACCACCTGGTCGCCGACGCCGGACACCGTGCGCCCCTATCTTGGCGGCAAGGGCAACGGCATCATCGACATGAACAGCCTCGGAGTAAATATTCCCCCGGCCTTCATTCTCGGATTGCCGATCTGCCGTGAAATTTTCAATGAAAAAGTCGACCGTGAAGGCTTTAGAGCTGCAATCAGAAAATACCTCGGCCAGCTCGAGGAAAAAACCCGGCGGAAGCTCGGCGACCCGACAAACCCGCTTCTCGTCTCGGTCAGGTCTGGCACCACAATTTCCCTGCCCGGGTCGATGTCGACAATTCTCAACGTCGGCATCACTCCCGCGATTCTCAAAACTGTCGAAAGCAGATTTGGCGCAAATTTCGCAGCCAGCATCTACCTGAGATTCCTTAAAAACGCACTGGTGGCCCTTGAAATCAACCCCGGGCGCGAAGAGAGCGGCAATGTCGAAACCGCGATCAGAAATGCCGAAAATCGGGTCAAGGCAGAGCTTGGCGAAAGCTTTCTTGTCGACCCATTCGAGCAGCTTGTCAGGTGTATTGAGCTTGTCTTTGCCTCGAGCCGCTCGCAAAGCGTCAGAGAATACCTGAAAGAATTGTCGATTGAAGTGGTTTACGGCACAGCAGTCACGATTCAGCAGATGGTATTCGGCAACAAGAACCAGAACTGCCTGAGCGGCGTCATGTTCACACGCAACCCGATCAACGGTAACGATGAACTGTTTGGTGAATATCGAGAAATGACTCAGGGCGAAGACGTTGTCATGGGCAACATCATCACCCGCTCGATCGCTGCAATTCCCCCACGAATCAAGGATGAGCTGACCAGATACAAAGACATTCTCGAAAACGAGCTCAAGCACGACCTTGACATCGAATTCACCGTCGAAGACGATCAACTTTTTCTGCTGCAGACCAGGCGCGCCAGCATCAGCACCTACGCCAAGCTGATCGTCGATACCGACATGATGAAAAAGGGCGTCATCAGCCTCGAAGAATTCAGAAAACGCATCGAGCGCATGTGCGCCACCAATGCCTTCATTTCTGTACCGCGTGTAGAAGAAGAATTCAACGAATGGAAACCGCCGATCAGCGAAGGCGTGCCGATAAATCATGGTATCACCTGGGGAACCCTGGTTCTGACGCCGGAGAAGCTTGAGGAAATCAAAGCTCATCGCGAGAATATCATCTATTTCGCCCAGAATACCAAGCCATCTGACTTTTATATCATCAACAACTCACATGGCATCGTCACAGTCTTTCCGGGGCGGACCTCGCACGCAGCCATCACTTCGATCACTCTCAACAAACCTTGCATCGTCGGCTGCTCTAACGCCGTCATCAACCTGGAACAAAAATCAGTCACCTTCAAGGGAACCGAGGGCGATGTCACCCTTAAAGAAGGCGAACTGGTGACGATGGACGCCAACAGCGGCTACATTTATCGTGGCACTGTGCCGCTTTCCAACAGTTTCATCCGCACCCACAACATTCTCGACACCGTCAGAAGCACTGATTCAAATGCAGAAGCCGCAGCAAGAGTTGAAAAGATCATCCGCGAAAAAATCGCCATTCTCGAAAAGGAAACAGGCTTCAAGAAAAAAGTCATCACCAGCGTTCCAAAAGAAGATTTTGACAACAAGAATGTGCTGGTCAGGCTAGATCTCAATGTACCCCTTTCCAAGGGCAAAATCACCGATGCAACAAGAATCGAAGCAGCCATGCCGACAATCAGGTATCTGCTGGAAGCCGGTGCCACCCCTATTCTGTGTTCGCATCTCGGAGAACCCGATAAACAGGAAAAGAAGGGCAAATCAC
>CAZPCO010000136.1:0-8198 GCA_964585025.1 uncultured bacterium
TGTTCCGCGAACCAACTCCTGATGTCAAAGGCGACCCGACCGAAAAGGCTCTCGACTCGCAAAAATTCCCCCATATTATGGCTACTGCAACTGATTATGCCGGGCTCACCCGCAAAATCAAACTCTACGTTGCGGTTTCCAATGAAAACCCAGAAATTCGCGTGCTTGAGCGCACTCACGAAAAGAACAAAGACTGACCGGGAGTCAGTAAAATGAGCTATGCCATGAAAATGAGCGAGACGACATGCCAGGCACGTGCGGGCATGTCTCTCGTCGAAATTCTCATGGCTCTTTTCATTCTCACCATCGCGGTTCTACCGGCTATTGGCACCTTCTCGGGCTATTACGGCGTCGCCACCCGCCAGATGGAACAGGAGATGGCTCTGAAACTCGGAGAGGGCGTCATCAATGTGCTCATGACCACAACCTATTCTGACCTGGTCAAAGGCACGCTTACAAATCTGCCCCTCAACATTCAGACCCCCTCAGGAACATTCGTCGGAACTCTCAATTTTACTGGTGAATCTGCAACCAGCACCCCGATCCTCATCGGCAAAACCAGCTATATCGTCGGTGCCGAAGTTAAAAAGGTTTTCCTGGCGCAGAATATCGATACCCCTCACAACAACGCCTTGCTGTTTTCCTGGCAACTGCCAGAGACTGCCAGTGCAGCCACTCCTGTCATCGCCACTTATTCGTGCCGCGACGACCTGTTGTGTATTAAAGTCTCAGTCAACTACGGCGGGCAGAATCAGTTCAAGCTCGCGACCTTCAGAGCGGACATGACCAGATGATCAGCAGAAACAGAAAGGGAATCGCCATAGCGGTAGTGCTGCTCTTCTGCACTGCCATTCTCGGGCTGGTAACTGTTCTGGTCTTCAACACCCGCTCCCATAAAGGCTCAAACAGCTATCAGTATGATTCCTCACGCGCTTTGATGGCGGCTACAGCAGCAATGCAGCTGGCTATCTACAAATACCGGGTTCTGCCTTCAGATTATTACAAAATTCACACCTTCGAGGTTGCCGTACGCAAAACGCCGGGCGATGCCGCCGCCGCAACACTGGCAACGCTAAAAAATGCCTGGACAGCTGATTTCCAATCAGACACCAAGGATTCGCCGGCCGAAAAGATAAAATTACACCTTGACAATACTACCGGTATAAGTCATTCATTCGGCGTGGAAGAATTCAGCATCGTTTCGAAAGCCGGTACCGGTTATGCGAAAGATTACCTGAAAATACGCGCCTGGGGAAAGGCGGGCGATTCACGCAAGGTTCTGGAGGAACTCATTGAAGTCAGAATCTCAAAATAGAAACCGGCACGGCTTCACGATGGCTGAAACGCTCGTGGCGATTATGATTTTCTCGACTTTTGTTCTGACGATGATGTTTCTCTACCGCCGCAGCACCGAGACTTTCAAAATTACGGTCTGGAAACAGGAACGCACTGCTCAAGCCGAAATATTCTGGGCTTTTCTGCGCAAGCATCTAGAAGAAGCCTCAAATTTCCTTGACCTCGCAGGCCAGGCTGGCAATGCCAACCCGGTCATTCCTGAGAATCCGCGGCCGTTCAAGTTCCACCCGACCCCTGCCAGCGCCGGTGATGGCAATATCGCCGCCTGGAACGTCTCAAATACCAAGTTCGACTTTGCACCGCCTTATGCACATTCCAGCCAGCATACCAACTATTTTCTCGTCAAGAACAAGCGGCGCATCGAACTGAGCAGTTCATCTTCAGCCAGACCTCTGGCCGTCATCGACGATGTCGAAGAAATAGCCTTCACCGTTTCGTCGGTAATCAAGAATGCCACCAACGAAGATACAATCGTAGCCGGTATCGACCCCAATGCCATCGGCACCATGTTTGAGGTAGCACTGACCCTGAAGCCGCCGGCCGGATATCTCGCCGGCGAGGTCAAAATTCCCCAGAACCACAAGTTCCGCGTCAATGTTGCGCCGCACTCAGATTCGGCACCCACCTACTGAGCATGAAGAAACCCGCGAACCTTATTAGATTCCTGGTTACAGCACTGACGACACCGACAGTTCCGCTGTATGCTCAGGAAAACATGACGTTGATCGTTGCGCCCGCGCCGGTTGGCTGGGCGGTCGCTGCCCTTCTCGCTCTCCTGCTTATTTTTCTTACAGGCGTTCTGCTGACCATCGTAAAAAAATCGATCGGTGACGAAGTCAAACTGCAGCAGGCACTGAAGAAGTCGGTCGAAGATTCCTACGCCCGCAAAGTCAGACTTGAATATCAGGCCAAGCAGGCATTGCTCGACAAAAAGCTCGATCAGGTTCGGCAGCGCTTTTCGATGGTAATGATGAAAGTGAAGAATCTCCTCGATACCCTTGACCCGGAACATCTCTTCAAAGCGATATCCGATCTGGTCGAAACCGATATCGGTGCCAACCGCTACATCGTTTTTCTCGTCGATCCGGTCAAGAACGAGCTCTACCCTTTTCGCTGGCTCGGTTATTCGAGTGAAATCCAGAAAGTGCTTTTCATGCCGCTCGAAAACGCTCATATCCTGACCTACTGCATCAAAAGACGGCAAGCGGTTTTTCGCGCCAGCGCGGTTACCGACGTCGAAGTACGCAAACTGCTCGACCGTAAGCCGGTTTCCAACACTCTTGTGGCTATTCCGCTGATCAGTCGCGATAAGGCTTATGGCGTCGTTCATATTGAATCATTTGCTGACGGTCATACCGAAATCGATGACAGTGAAACCCGTTTTCTCGCAGCCCTCCCCACTTTCATCGGCGGCGCACTCGCCAATGCCGACATTTTTGTGCAAACCCGTGAAGAGCTCACTTCGGCCAAAAAGATCACCGAGCAGGAAATTGCCGAAAAGCGTCGTTTGCATGAGATCTTCTCGCGCTACACTTCCGCCGAGCTTGTCGAAAACCTCATGAAAAGCCCTGAAAAAATCGACCTTGGCGGTGTCAGCAAAACAGCTGCAATTCTTTTTTCCGACATTGCCGGGTTCACTGCATTCAGCGCCAAATTCACTCCGAAGGAAGTCGTTAATCTGATGAACGAATACCTTTCGAGAATGACCGAGGTCATTCTCGATCATCAGGGTGAAATCGACAAGTTCATCGGAGATGCGATCATGGCCAGGTTCGGGGTTCTCAGTGAACTGCCATACCCATCGCGTAACGCAGTCGAGACCGCCTGTGCCATGCTTGAAGAACTCGACCAGCTGAGAAATGAATGGGCTGCCCGCGGGCTCGACAATTTCAATATCCGCATCGGCATCGCGACCGGCCCGGTTCTGGCAGGCAACATCGGTTCAACACGCCGCCAGGAATTCACGGTCATGGGCACCACCGTCAACCTGGCTTCGCGACTTGAAGCTCTGAACAAGGAAACCGGCAGCCGAATTCTTGTCGACGAAGAAACCTTCAGCAAACTGCCCAGGGGGCTCAAATTCGTCAAGCGCGAAGGACAGCGAATTCGCGGTCTAGATGAGCCAATCAACGTCTATGAAATCCTCGAACTGGCAAAGGGCCCGAAAGTAATTTCTCTGCAGTCGAAAATCGACCAGAATAACGCCAAACCTCCGGTTATCACTGACCTTCCCCGCCCGGGCGTTGCAGACAAGCCTCAGTGAATTGATAAAGCAGTGACAAAATTGTGTCATTGCGAGCAAAGGGAAGCAACCGCTGGTTAGCTCAGCAAAGCCTCGTAGAAACGAAATGGCAGTCTCTGCTGATGCAGAAACTGCCATTAGTTAAACTTTCCAGTTAAGAATTCTGGGTCAGGAAATAAAGCAGGTTGCCGCTGCGATGGGCTTTGAGCAGTGCCATCGGCGAGGCTTCTGATTTTTTCTTTTCGCGCAGCAGGTTAACCAGGATCGGATTACCTGAATTTTCAATATTGAAAGGCTTTTTAGAGATGGCATGGCGGGAAAGATTCGGTTCTGCAGCTGCCCAGAAAGTAGCAGAACTGCTGTCGAGCCGGTCAATAGAGGTTACACGGTAACTGCTGGCGGCCAGACGGTCGAGCATAGGGCCAAGGGCCCTGACGGTCGAAGGATAAATATCATGCAGAAGAATCGCTCCACCGCGCATGTCACCACCGGCCAGTCCCATTTGGCGGTCAATCTGCCGTAACACCGCAACTTCATTCTTACTGTGCCAGTCTTTTGGGTCGATGGTCCAGAGAACGATATCCATGCCTTCGCTTTTGGCCACCCGCAGCACATTGCGGTTCATCGCGCCGTATGGCGGTCTAAGAAAAGCCGGCCGACTGCCGGTTATGCCTTCGATCAGTCTGCTGGTGCGATCGATTTCTTCACGCATTTTTTCTTCGCCAATCTGGGCGAGGTTTTTGTGGCTGTATGAATGGTTACCGATCAGATGCCCTTCATCATGAATCTGTTTGACAAGTTCAGGAAACTTCTGTGCCTGAAGGCCGAGAACAAAAAAAATAGCTTTAAGGTTACGTTTGCGAAGAATTTCAAGAATCTGCGGCGTAGTGCGGGGGTGGGGGCCGTCATCGAATGTCAGAACCACGCGCCGGCTGCCACCAAGCAGTTTCAACAGTCTTGGCCGGCTGAAATACCCGCCGATCTGTGCCAGGTTGTCGTTAATAATGGTTTCTTCAGGGTCTGTGTATCTCATAACCTCCGATTTCTCGGCCGGGAAGTGCTCACCAGTGGTAGCGACAGTATCCATGGTAACACCAGTGCCGGCCATTGTTGCAGGCGACAGAACCACAGTCAGAAACACACCAAGAAAGAGACAACGTAAATAATTAAGTTTATGCATAATACTCTGCCTATCGGCAGAAATATCTTCATCATTGAGAGGGCAGCCGTAACCCTTTTCTGATGCTGATCATTGGATAAATTCCAACCTGGATATTGATCGGGGTTAAATCAGCAGTCCAACAATAAAAGCGACAGAATTTCGGGAATGAATGGTTGTTACAAAATTTGCTTCCGGGGGGTTAATCTTGCCTCGAGGCTGTGATATGCTGGCAGGCATGATGCAGAAAATCATCCTCTTCAATCGCATGGCGTGCATTGCATCCTGCCTGCTATTCTTATTCATCATGCCGGCAATCGGGCATGCCGAATCATTTGCCGACGTCAGGCTGATTTCACGCCTCGATTTTGCACCGATACTGCTTGAAATGATCAGCCACGAGCTGCAACACCAGACGGGTCGGCAGTTCTCACTGACAGTTCAGCCGGTAAACGCATCTTTCTCTGCCGATCTGAAAAGTTTTCTGCTGATCGAAAGCGGAGTGCCCACGATTCCCCAGGGGTTTGAAAAAACCGGGGTAAGCATCAGGCTGGTCTGGGGGCTGGCGGTCCGAAAAAGCATCGCCCATCTGCTCGAAAACAGGCAGCCTGATCTCGAAACTTTCAGCAAAATTCTTCAGGAGCTGAAAAAAAACGATCCAACGCGGTTTCCCTGGTTCGAAAGCCTGCTTTCCAATAATACTCTGCGCAATTTTTGTCTGTTGTTCGGCAGAAAGACCGGGCCAGGCAACCAGACGCAACCATTCTGGAAACAACCATGTGCCGCTTCCATGCTGTTCAAGGCAATCGAAGCCGAGCTTCTCAACCCTCTTTCCGTTGAAGCCGATCTGGCTCTGGCAATGGAAGTCTTTGAGGCCGGCGATGCAATGTTCGTCTCGCAATGGGTGCCTGAATGCGCATTTGCCAGCAGAAGTGAAGATCTGCCGGCTCTGAAGGACGGAATAATAATTCCTTTTCCATTACCCAGGGGTAAGGTGCTGCTGCCGGCCATCACTCTGCATCTGATGAAGCCGACTGGTCTTGAGTTTGCTTTCAGGAATGATGACAGCAGACACAGTGAAACACACCAGCTAGAGCTGCTCTCTCTGGATTACGCCTCGGAAACCGCCTGGATCGAAAAACATGGCGCAGAAAACTACGACGCTCTGATAGTGGGTGACCTGTGAAAAATATCTATATTTCGCTGCGTTTCAAAGTCATTGTTCTGCTGTTTATCCTGATCTCCAGTCTTGCCCTGGTTATCAACGAAAGTTCAACCTCTCTGATTCACGAAAAGACGCGGGAAATCTTTCAGCAGCGCCTGGATCTGCTGCGCGAATCGATCAAATCCTACTGGGAATCAGAGAAAAATATGCTTCTCAACAATGCACTGCTCTACGCAGAATCAGAGAAGATAATGAACTATTCCAGCTATGGCCTGAATAACCTTCTGCAGAAAGAGATTGCCCGCCTGATTTCCAAAACCGGCTTCTCCGACCTGCGGGTCGTTCTGCGCAATGGCACAGTCATCACAAGCAACAATCCCGAATCGACGAGGGTTGCCCCTCTCGACATGCGTGATTCCAGCCAGCATCTTGCCGGCGTCGAAGTGCAATACCGAGACGATGGGCTATATCTGAGCGCCGAAGTGCCGGTATTGAAACTGGGAGATCTCATCGGCAGGTTGTCACTGCGTCGTCGCCTCGACGATACCCGCATGAAAAGAACGGCCCGCAATCTGCAGGCCGAAACGGCAGTCGCTGTCAAAGAAACACTCGTCGCATCTTCCCTGCCGGATTCATATCGCCAGGAACTCGCCAGAGAGCACCTGCGCAACGGTATCCGCAAGGAAGATGTTTTCAACATCAGATTTGGCAAAAGCACCTGGTCGGTCGGGCGCGAAAACATCGCTAAAACTTCCGATGGCGACCAGGTTACCATCTATCTCGGCGTTTCACAGGAGAAGATGCTGTCACTGATCGAAGATGCAAGAACCCGCAACCTCAGCGTAACCGGCTGGATTCTGGTAGTTGGCCTGATCATTTCGGTTATTTTCTCTGAAAAGGTTCTTCTGTCGAGAATTAGACAGATCAAAGACGGTGCCAACATCATTGCAGAAGGCAACCTTGGCTTTCAAATCGAGACCGAACAGGGCGACGAACTCGGCAATCTGGCCAGATCCTTCAATCGCATGGCTACAAGCCTGAAACTCAATCGCGACCATCTGCAGCACTATGTAGAGCATATAGAAAAACTCGCCAATTACATTCAGAACATTCTCGGCAGCCTCAAAACCAGCGTCATCACCTGGAACCTTTCCGGTCACATAGAAACCGCCAACCAGGCCGCAATTCATGAATTCGGCGAGCTTTTTCCGACCCTCGAAGGCCTGTCTCTGAAAGCTTTTTTGAAAAAGCTCCCCGGGTCATCGAGGCGCGAGATAATTTCCGGCTGGCGTCATATCAACGATACTGGTGAGCGTCAGTTCGAAATCGAGATCGATGCCGGCAGCAGCTCGGGGCTTAAAGTGCTGCAGGGTAGCTTTTCACCGCTGCTCGACAATGAGCGGCATCCTTACGGTCTGATTCTGACGCTGAGCAATATAACCCAGCGCAAAATCATCGAACAACAGCTATATCACGCCGATAAACTCAGTTCAATCGGCCAGATGGCCGCCAGTATAGCCCATGAAATCAAGAATCCGCTTGCTTCGATCAAAACTCTCGGCCAGCTGCTCCAGGAAGAAACGGAAAATGACGACAGTCGGCGGGAATATATCGACGTCATCGTCAGTGAAGTTAACCGCCTGAATTCGGTTGTCGAGCAGTTGCTCAAATACGCCAAGCCGGAAGGTTCAAGCTTTCGCGAAGTTGCCTTCTCAGAAGTCATTCAGCCAGTGATGTCGCTGGTGCATCATGAATCCGAACGCCGTCGTATCAGTCTGCAAGCAGAGTATTCTGAAGACCTGAAAGTATTCGTTGACTCCGAAAAGCTTAAACAGGTATTCTTGAACCTGATCTTCAATGCCGTCCAGGCTATGAATGATGGCGGCAAAATCATTATAAAAGCCTTCAAAGAAATCGACAGCCCCTGGGCAACCTTTGAAGTTCAGGATAACGGCGCCGGCATGCCGCAGGAAACCGTCGCCAGGGTCTTTGAGCCTTTTTTTACGACCAAACAGCGAGGCACCGGTCTCGGTCTGGCAATCGTAAAAAAAATAGTCGACCTGCATGGCGGCAAAATAGAGGTCAGCAGCGAACCCGGCAAAGGCACACGCTTCAGAATATATCTGCCGGTGAAACAGGAAGGATAAAAATAGATGATTTTCAAATCCCACAGCATTCTTATCGTTGATGACGAGAAATCTATCCTGTTCAGCCTCAAGGCGGCTCTAACCAAAGAAGGTTACACCGTCAGAACCGCCGAAAATCCAGGTGAAGCG
>CAZPCO010000137.1:0-6466 GCA_964585025.1 uncultured bacterium
AGATGCACCACTGATTACCGGTGCGCGGATGATGGGCATGCAGAATGCGATAGAGCACCGGGTCGCGCATGTTGATATTTGGGGCGGCCATATCGATCTTAGCGCGCAGTACCCGTTCACCGTTCTTGAATTCACCGTTTTTCATGCGGGTGAACAGATCAAGATTCTCTTCGACCGAACGATTGCGATGTGGTGAGTTTTTGCCAGGCTCGGTCAGCGTGCCACGGGTAATTCTGATTTCATCGGCAGTCTGGTCGTCGACATAGGCTTTACCTTCTTTGATCAGAAGAACTGCCCAGTCATACAGCTGCTGGAAATAGTTGGAAGCATAATACTCGTGTTCGCCCCAGTCGAAACCGAGCCATCTGACGTCTTCCTTGATTGCGTCGATGTATTCCTGCTCTTCTTTAACCGGGTTGGTATCGTCGAAGCGCAGGTGGCAGCGGCCTTTGTAGTCGCGGGCAAGGCCAAAGTTGAGACAGATCGACTTGGCATGCCCCACGTGCAGATAGCCGTTCGGCTCCGGCGGAAACCTGGTGACGATCTCTTTGTGTTTGCCTGAATTCAGGTCTTCGTCAATGATATCGCGAATAAAATTTGAATTACGACTGGTTTCTTCAACGCTCATCTGCTTACCCCATTTATATGGTTTTAAAATCACCGCGATTTTATCACAACCCCATCCACCTTTCCATACCTTATATGGAGAAATGCGCCGGAAAGGGTTGGACTTTGCCACAGAATCGCTTTATAATGCCGCAGAATCTCGTAACGGGTGATGATCATGAAAAACGAACTTAACTGGCAATGTGCCGAAAATGGCGGGCTGCCAATGCGACTTGCGGAAAGAGGCCTCGATTTTAAGGGGCGCACCGCATTTTTCTTCTACTTTTCCGGGCTGGTAGCCGTTCTTTCAATGGTATGGGTCATCGTTCTTTCGATCAAACTGCTGCAGTTTATCCGTACCGATCCCAATCTTCCCTCATATTATATGACGGTGGCGCTCGTATGTATCGGCATCAGCATCGCCAGCCTCTACAGCTTCTACAGACTTTTCAGAAGCAGAAGAGCCTATCGCAAGGATATCGAGATCGCTGACGGAACGGTATCTTTTTGCGAGATCAACGAGCAGGGGCGCCGTGAATGGAAGGAAAAACTGCGAAAATTCGATGGCCTGGCACTGCGCCACTACGACTATCGTGGCGTTGAATCCTGGTATATCGCTCTGATACATAGCGACAAGGACCGCAGTTTTCCGATTTTCGCGCCCGATTACGATTCACGCCTTGCCGCCGAAACCGAAAAACGCGAATTGCTGGCCCGTTATGGCAGCATGTTCGGGCTTATTACCACCTACGAGAAGAAAGCTGAAAAAAATGAATCAGAATAAACCTGCCGGCAGCGGCAAAATCACCTGGAAACCCGGCACGGTTCTTTCACCGGTTCCTGCCGTCATGGTTACCACTATTGGTAATGAAGGCCGGCCGAACATTCTTACCATCAGCTGGACCGGCATCGTCTGTTCTGAACCACCGATGCTGTCGATATCGGTCAGGCCCGAACGCCACTCCTTCAAGCTGCTGCGCGAAACCGGTGAATTCGTCGTCAATATTCCAGATCGCCGAATCGTTAAGGAAACTGACTATTGTGGCGTAGCATCAGGCCGTGACTGCGACAAGTTCCACGAAACAGGCCTTACGGCGGGCCGCAGCGCCACAGTAAAAGCTCCGATCATCAATGAATGCCCGGTAAATATTGAATGCCGCGTCGACCGGGAAATCGAACTAGGCTCACACTGCCTGTTCATCGCCCGGATCACCAACGTACAGATATCTGAACATCTGATCGATGGGCAGGGGCGTCTGCAGGTCGAAAAAGCCGCCCTGGTAGGTTATGCCCATGGAAATTATTACCAGCTGGGCAAACAACTCGGCCATTTTGGCTTCAGCGTGAAAAAATCTTGAAAAGCACCGACCTGCTGATAATCGGTGCCGGCCCTGCCGGTCTCATGGCGGCTATCAATGCCGCCGATCAAGGGTTACAGGTTCTCATTCTCGAATCGATGCCCAAACCCGCCCGCAAACTGGGAATCTCAGGCAAAGGCCGCGGTAACCTTACCAACACTGCACCTTTCAATGAATTTCTCAAGCATTTCAACAACGAGGGGCGTTTTCTCAAATCGGCCTTCAAAGCCTTTTTCAACACCGACCTCGTCGCTTTCTTCAATCGCGAAGGGCTGCAAACCGCCGATGAACGCGGCGGCCGCGTTTTCGTTGCTTCCGGCCGCGCCACCGATGCAGTAGCCTGCCTTCACAAGGCGATCGAAAAGCGCAGGGTTCAACTGCTGACCGGCAAAGCAGTTTCCGGGCTGATCATCGAAAAGGGGCAATGCCTGGGGGCTATGGCCGGCGGCAAGCCTTATCTGGCTGCAGCGACTTTGCTTGCGACCGGCGGGCTTTCTTACCCGGCTACCGGGTCAACCGGCGATGGACTCAGATTTGCACGCGACTGCGGCCACGAAATCGTTACTCCCCTCCCCTCGCTTGTTGCCCTGAAAACCCAGGACCCCCTGCCCGACTGCCTGAAAGACGTTGCCCTGCGCAACGTCTCAGCCGAATTACGAATCAACGGTAAAAAGGCAGCCGCTGAATTCGGGGAAATGACTTTTCTCGATGGCAATCTGTCCGGCCCGGTAATCATCACGCTCAGTCGTCTGGCCGTTCCGGCCATGCATCAGAAGATGAGCTGCGAAATTGTCGTCGATCTCAAACCGGCACTCGATCATGCCAAGCTCGACAGACGCATATTGCGCGACTTTGAAGAAAACCATCAGGCAAGACTCATCGACGTCATCGGCAAATTGCTTCCGGTCGGCATGCGCCAGTTCTGTCTGCAGCAGCTTGGCCTCAATCCATCGCAAAAAATTGCCCAGGTAACCGCCGAACAACGTCGTACCCTGCGAAACTGGCTCAAAGAAGTTAAATTTGTCATCAACGGTGCTGCGCCATGGGAACAGGCAATAGTCACTGCCGGCGGCATTTCGACCCGCCAGATAAACCCGGCGACCATGGAATCAAAGCTGGTTAAAAACCTTTATTTTGCCGGCGAAATTATCGACATCGACGCCGATACCGGTGGCTTCAACCTGCAGGCAGCATTCTCGACCGGCTGGCTGGCTGCCAATGCCATTGCTGCCAGTCAGGGCAAAGAAAAGGGAGATCATCGATGAAACTGCTGCTCAGACAGATTGAAATGTCGCTTGAATACAGCGAAAACGATTTAACTGCAGCCGTCACCAGGCGTCTGGGCTGCCGCAACAACCAGATTATCACCTGCCATGTCGACAGGCGCTCGCTCGATGCTAGGCCAATGCGGGCCGCACCAGTTTTTGTTCTCACTCTGATCGTCGAAATGGCTGCCGATTACGCTTTTATCGCCGACCGCATCAAGGACGTCGAGGCGATGACCGAAGAAGTGACAAATGGCGCGACTTTGACAATGCCTGCCAATATCGACTTCAAATCGCCCATCGTAGTCGGAGCCGGCCCTGCCGGCCTGATAGCCGCCCTGCATCTTGCCGAAAGCGGTGCCAGACCATTACTGATCGAGCGTGGAGCCATGGCAGAAGACCGTCGTGAAGTAGTCGATACTTTCTGGCGCAACGGCCATTTCAAACCAGACGACAACGTCCTGTTCGGAGAGGGCGGCGCCGGGCTTTTTTCAGATGGCAAGCTCACTGCACGCAGCAAAGATCGGCCGCGTATCCGCAGATTTTTCGAGATTCTCGTCGAATGCGGTGCCCACCCGGAAATCCTCATCGATTCAGAACCACACCTCGGCAGTGATGTATTGCTGAAGATCGTTCCCGAAATCCGCCGCCGCATTCTGGCAGCCGGAGGCAAAATAATCTACAACACGACCATGACCGATATTCTCGTCAGCAACAGGCAGATTACCGGTATCGTCGCTGGTGGCCGGGAAATCGCCACCGACCACCTGATGCTGGCAACCGGGCACAGTGCCCGCGATGTTTATCGTCTGCTGGGCAAACATGCAGCCTCTCTGCAGGCTAAGCCTTTTGCGGTGGGCATCCGCCTCGAAATTCCGCAGAAAATGATCAACAAGGCACAATATGGCAAATTCTTCGGGCATCCACGCCTGAAACCGGCCAGCTTCAAACTCACCCGCCGGGCCGAAGGCGATGCCCGCGCCTGTTACAGCTTCTGCATGTGCCCGGGCGGCCTGGTCATCTGCTGCGCTTCAGACTCTGAAGCTCTGACCACCAATGGCATGAGTTACTCGCAACGCGGCAGCATCTGGGGAAACGCTGCATTCATCGTTCCCGTCGAGCCAGCCGATTATGCCGGCTGTAAAGGCCCCGAAGAACACCCTGAAATGGCAGGCCTGAATTTTCAGCTGGCAATCGAAAGAGCAGCCTTCAATGCCGGCGGCGGAGACTTCAGCGTTCCGGCCCTGATGCTCAACGACTTTCTTGCCGGCAAAATATCGCAGCGACTACCAGAAAACCGCTCCTGCTCGCGATCATGCCCGGCTTCTTTCGATGCGATTCTGCCTGATTTCATTCTTAAAACCTTACGCACGGCGTTGCCCAGAATGCTGCGCGAACTGAATGGTGTCGCTGCAGAAGCCGCAATTCTTTATGCCGCTGAATCGAGGAGCTCGAGCCCGGTGCGCATCGTCAGAAACGATGCAGGGGAATCTCCGGCTATCGATGGGCTTTTTCCGGTGGGAGAAGGCGCAGGATATGCAGGCGGAATCGTCAGTTCAGCCGTCGACGGCTTGAAAGCCGCCGAGCAGGTCTTGACCTCGCTGGTCAAAAAGCAGAATTGAAATCTGGCGCAGCTGATAAGCCAGCGTTGATTTAACCAGAATTTTGCAGCTAGTGCTTTACGTTGGCAGGCAATAATTCTGAACCAGAATATATCGTTTCCAGATCACCGCATCGCTTCTCTGCTAGCTGCGACAAAGCAGTCTCAACTGCCCCACTGCGCCACCTTCAATATAATAGCGATCCTGGCTAAGAAATGGCTTTGCGCTGACAGCACGGGCGATTGCCTGACCTGACTGGCAGCTTGATAGCAGCCCAAATGAACTAAAAAAAAGGGCCCCTGGTCAAAAAGCCAGGGGCAAAGTGAGAGGATCTTTTGAGAGGATACGTGAAGTCGCGCGGGGACGCGACTAAGCGTAAATTCAAAGGTTTAATCGCTTCAGGCCGGCACAAACAGCGCCGATTGAAATAGCAGCACCGCTCAGCGGCCGATTAACGGTGGCCTTCAGTTATTAAACCCATTGTTTTCAAAGAACTGTTAAATAAATAGCAATCTTCGTGCCAACTAACTATACATGAAAAACGAGAAAAACGCAAATCTTTTTTACATTTTATGTGCGATTTTCGCACTTTGTGCAAAAATCGCACACACATACTGTTAATTTTCTTAAATCACTTTATGAAGTTTTTCATTATTGAAATACGGGGCGATTTCAGGTTATACTGCCTTTTCAATTAAGCCATTCACACTCGAGGTCGGCATGGATCAGCTGTTTTACGGGTTTTCCAGAGAAAAAGGTATTTCATTGACCTTTGTCGATGTAACCGAATCCGCCAAAACCCTAGAAAAGAAGCACCTTTCTGGTCCAACTGCCGGCAGATTTCTTGCTGAAGCGCTGGTGGCCGTAGCGATACTTTCTGCGGACCTCGGAGGCGATGACGAGCGTATTTCCCTGCAGGCACAGGTCAGCGGGCCAATTGGCGGTTGTCTGGTCGACGCCTCCCGAAAAGGAAATTTACGCGGCTACACAACCATCAAGATACTCAATGATTTTGACAGCACAGATTCGACACCACTGAAAGACGTATTCGGAGATGCCGGCGCACTGACCATGATTCATTCGAACAGCCGCAGTGTTCTTTCTCAGTATCAGATTCAATGTAATCCGATGAACCTGCGCCATGGCCTGGCAAGATATTTCAACGATGCGCGCCAGCAGCCGACTGCAATCGAAATCAGCGCTACGAGCCGCGACCATTATCTGCACCGCGCCGTTGGCATACGTATGAGCCGCATGCCAGAAGGCCTGTCGGAAAACTTCATCCCACTTCTCGAGCGGTTCAATGATAGAACCATCCAGAAAGCTCTTGCCGAAGCTGTCGATATCAACCTGATGAGCCAGCTTCTCGGCCTGGAAAACCTGACGATCGTCGAACGTCGGCCTCTGGCAGCCCGTTGCACCTGCAGTCGCGAAAAAGTCGTCTATTCTCTCTCATGCCTGCCGGTTGAGGAACTCGAAGAGATCATCGAAAAGAAAGAACGGCCCGAAGTCACCTGCCACTTCTGCAGTCAGAACTACATCATCGAATCGGAAGAAATCGCCCGCCTGCTGCGCGAAAAACGCGAACCTTCTTCGCAGGAATAACCCCCCCGGCTATCGCTTCCAATCGCCGATG
>CAZPCO010000137.1:6566-8179 GCA_964585025.1 uncultured bacterium
ATCGGTTGGTCTTCGGTGCCCGCCGGCAATGCTGGCCGCACTTTCAGAACCTTCTCATTTTTGATGTAAACGGTGCCGTCTTTAACGCCACTCGGCTTGCTGACGAATTTTGCTTTTGTCATCGACACGGCTGTCACACCGCCGCCGCGCCCCTTGCTGTGCCAGGCAGCTACAGCCGCCGCAGTTTCCTGCAGGCGTTTGTCGGGTTCATCGCCGTTCAGCGAACGCAGCAGCACATGACTGCCCGGCATGCCGCGCACATGAAACCAGTAATCTTCTGGGGCTGCAACCTTGACGCTGATAAAATCGTTGTCTTTGCTGGTGCGCCCGGCGATGATGACAAAGCCCTCGACAGGCTGATAAATAAAAGCATTGCGTTTAATAGTTGCAAGGTCGCTGATCATGCCGCCATCATAGCACACACCTCACCAGCCGGCAAACCCGGAATGCTGAGCAAACGGTAACTTAATCATCTTTTAGTGCAAGTAACAGGCAGGCCAGGCGTTTGCAAAAGCATCGCTTGTTTTTGCCACGACGGCATTATGGCGCGTAAGCCAGGATGGCGAAAGCGGCTGCAACGACTGACCTGCCAAAATGCAGATGGAGAGAAAAAAGTCCAGTTTGCCTTGCCCCAGAATGGTTCGACATGGCAAATGTGCGGGCAACTGTGGTATTCTTCTGCAAAACCATCAGGAGCCCGGTCATGAAAATAGTCACTTTCAATGCCAACGGCATTCGCTCACGCCTGCACCAGCTTCAACAGATTATCGACATCCACCAGCCCGACATCATCGGCATTCAGGAGATTAAATGCGTCGACGACGCTTTTCCGGTCAACGATATCAGTGCCATGGGCTACCACCACGAGAGCTTTGGCCAGAAAGGCCATTATGGCGTGGCTTTTCTGTCAAAACAGCCGCCAGTTAATGTTCAGCGCGGTTTTCCAGGCGATGGCAAAGAAGCACAGCGGCGTCTGATTGTCGGAACCTGGCTTGATTCTCAAAAACGGCCAATCACGATCATCAATGGTTATTTTCCTCAGGGCGAAAGTCGCGAACACCCCGAAAAATTTCCCGCCAAGCAGAAATTCTACGCTGACCTGCTCGCCTACCTTAAATCAGACTTCAGACCAGATGAAAACCTGCTCATCCTCGGCGACATGAACGTCGCTCCGACCGATCTCGATGTCGGTATCGGAGAGAAAAACGCGCAGCGCTGGCTGAAAACCGGCAAATGCTGCTTTCTGCCCGAAGAACGTGAGTGGCTGCAGCGCCTGCTGCAATGGGGTACACACGACCTTTACCGCGAGCTCAACCCGACGAAAAATGACCTGTTCAGCTGGTTCGATTACCGGACCGGCGGTTTCGAAGACCAGCCGCAGCGCGGCCTGCGCATCGACCTCATTCTCGGCACGAGCGCAATGTTGCAACGCTGTACCGCCAGCGGCATCGATTATCTGATCAGGGGCATGGAAAAACCTTCAGACCACGCCCCGGTCTGGATTGAATTAAAGTAAACCGCTATCTTTCTGCCAGACGACGTTCCCCGAGCCCCGGCCGGAATTGCTTCGCTGCGCTCGCAATGACATCTGAACCATGAGTCCCGGTTCCTGA
>CAZPCO010000138.1:0-8099 GCA_964585025.1 uncultured bacterium
TTTATCGATCGGGCAGAGATAATCAGAGAAAAGGGCACCAATCGCAACCAGTTTTTTCGAGGAATGGTCGACAAATATTCCTGGGTCGACCTGGGAAGCAGCCAGTTACCAAACGATGTCAGTGCAGCTTATCTCTGGGGCCAGATCGAAATGGCCGATCAAGTGCAGAATTTCCGCATGAACCTCTGGAAAGGCTACTCAAAAGGCCTTGGCGATCTCGAAAAGCGAGGCTGTCTTGAATTGCCGAAAATTCCAGAGCATTGCAGTCATAACGCTCATATGTTCTACATCAAAGTTGCCAATCTTGAAACCCGAACCCGATTGCTCAAACACCTGAACGATAACGGCATCGGCGCGGTATTTCATTATGTGCCACTGCATTCAGCACCGGCCGGCAGGCTTTATGGCCGCTTTGTCGGTGAAGACCGCTACACTACGACCGAAAGTGAAAGGCTCATCAGACTGCCGATGTTTTACGGGCTCGACAGTGCCGATCATGAAAAAATAATCAGCAAAGTCAGAGAATTTTTCGATGCCTGACCTGGTATTGGCCTTGTCCGGCTCCGTCGATTGCGAGACTGCGGCCGGCATGAAAACCTTCTGGGAAGGTTTTTACAACATACAGAATTCGCTTTGTCAGATTGATCGCTGTATGGTAATCGGCCACACAAACGATGAAAAATCTGCCAGGTTGCTTAAAGCCGTATATAACCCGGCTTTTCTCGACACAGAACCCCTGGATTTGCCGGAAAGCAAACAATCAGCTATCACAGTCAGCCCCAATGATGAAAACAAGGAGCTTGCCGCTGCCATATCGATGGCCAGAGCTCTTGATCAGATGCGCAAACTTCAGACGTCCGACACATGCCTGATACTGGCCACTCAATGGAATCAAGGCAGCGAAGGCACTGATGCGATCATCTTCGACCCGGCACTGCCACCAGAATATCTTTATCTGGCTTTCCACGATCAGATCGATTTTTTCTACCCGCACACCTGGCTTGTTGCACCCCGGCATATCATGCAGAAGTTTGCAGACTATCCAGACTTCATACGAGCATGCATCGAGCGCGGCACAGATAATATGCTAGAGAGACGTGCAGACGGCTGGCCCCTGGCTTTGCGCGCTAAATTCAGCCTTGGCGATCGGGCTAGACGCCTGGCTCTGAAGTATTTCCGCCGCATCGACTTCAATGCCCTGCGTCAGGCACTCCCATTTATCCATGACAAACTGCTTGGCCTGGAACGCAGACTGAAAGTGTTACTCGACGTGCCCGCCAGCACCGGGGAAAACAGCCTTGAACCCGGCACAGTAACCGGGGTGTTTTTGACTGCAAAAGAAGCAGCGAGAGCTGGTGCCTGTCTAAAAGCATTCATTTTTGCCCACCACCTGCGGGATCAGACGAGATTCCTGACCAGCAGCGACTTCAAGAACCTGACCAAGGGCGTAATGATCAATCCCCTGCCCTTCGTATATGTAATAACAGCTGGAAATGCAAATCAGGAAATTTTGGAGACGGCTGTCGAACAGGCTGAAGAATGCCTGCCTGAAAACTGCAGCCGCATCTATCTGGCAGTCCCGGATTCCCCCACCATTCGCTCGCTGGTTGCTGAAAGCAGTCAGAAAGGCCATCACTTTCGCCTCGAACACATGCCGATTTCCGACAATCTCCCACCTGATGCAATACTGCAAAGCATAATCGATGCAACCGACCGCGAATTTGAATTCGCCTGTGTAGTGCCTGCTCAAATGCTGCCGTTAAAACCCTTCGACAAAAGTTTCATGAACACTCTGCTTCATTTTCTCCGCAACTCCGATACATCAGAAATCAGCCTTGTGGCTCAAGAATCAGAAGTGCCGGCAACATTGCACATAAGTTTCCCTCATCTGCTGAGCAATTCAGGGCAGGCCTCTCAGAAGCTCCTACCGATTCTAGTAAAAACACTCCGCCCCCAGACATCACTTGATGCTGGTTTAAAGAGAGCAACGGTTGCCGGGCAGCTGAAAGCAGGCGAAGATATGCTTGTCAGTAATTTTTTCCCGTTCGTCGATGCGGCGTATTGCACCGCTGATCGTTGCAGTCCAGAATTGCAGAAGGAGCTTATCCTACTGAATGAAAAATTCCCGGGTCTTGCTGCAAAGAAGGTGGTGTCGTAATGCAGCCTCATCTGATTCCAGATCCCGCGAAACAACTGCAGCTGTTCGAAAATTTTCTCACGAACAAAACCCCCTTTACTTTCATTCGCTTCAGCGATGGCGAAATTGAGATTCTTCGCAACCGCTATCTCGAAATCTCTGGCGGGAAAACCGTTTTTCGCGGCCGGGTTCTGAAAAACAACTATCCGCAGTTCGACGCCAAGCGGTTCGATCCAACTCTGCATCAGAACATCAGAAGTGACCTTCTCGCCGCTGCCATGCTCCGCGGCCACAATTTTTTCAAGGGCATCCCCACCAGGCACAATGAAGCCCTCGATGACCGCGAATTTCTGCTGCGCCTGAACGGTGGTTTTTCACAGTATATGACTTTTGCCGATCTGCTTCTTAACTCAAATTTTGCTGATTACCGCAACAGAATCGTACCCCTCTTCGCCACCTTCGACCGGGTTTACGTAATTGCCAATTTCCGGGCGAAGCCGGCTGACATTATCGCAAAAGCCTCGCTGATCAGCGTGCCCGACAATTTTTTCGCCACCTACGACGAAGCACTGAGCAACGTCATGTCTGGCCTCAAAGGCATCGAGCCTGGTTCGCTGGTTCTCTCTTCAGCCTCATCCCTGACTAAAATTGTCGGGCATCAGCTGTTTATGCAGCGTCAGGATGTAACCTACCTCGACATAGGCACTTCAATCAACGATCTGCTCTCGCTCCCACACAACACCCGCGGCTATCATCTCGAAGGCCAATCATGGTTTTATCGCCAGTTTCCCAGCCTGAGAAAAGGATTTCAACTAAGATGGTAAACAATGACTGCAAAATTGCGGTTCTGCTGAACGCCTACAAGCGAACTGCCTATCTTGAAACCCAGCTCGATGCACTTGACCGTCAGACGATCAAGCCGATGGGTATCTATGTCTGGCAGAATGCCGGCGAAGTGATTCCCGAACGGCTAAAATCAAGATTTGTGCTTGCCGAGTGCTCAGAAAATCTGGGCGTCTGGGCACGCCTGGCTTTTGCCCTGAACCTGGACGCAGATTACATCGCCATGTTTGATGATGACACCATTCCCGGGCCGCGCTGGCTGGAAAACTGCCTCGCAACTCTCGAAAAGACCGAAGGTCTTCTGGGCACCCGCGGTCTGCGTTTTCTCACCCAGCACCGATATTACCCATACGAATCTTTCGGCTGGGACAACCCGAACCCGGAAACTGAAAGAGTCGATATAGTCGGGCATGCCTGGTTTTTCAGAAGAGCTTATCTTGCCCACTTCTGGAGTGAACTGCCACCCCGGGACTGGAGCAAAACATCCGGCGAAGACATGCATTTCTCTTATACTCTTCAAAAAGCCGGGATCGGCACCTTCGTGCCGCCTCATCCGCCAGAAAACCATGATTTGTGGGGTAGTCTACCGGAATATGGCAGAAAGTTCGGTGCCGACAACGCTTCTATTTCACAAAGTATTGAATCATTGTCAAAATTCGACCGGGTAGTACAATATTATGTGTCACGCGGCTTCAAACTGCAGCTTGGGCTGGCTGACCGCCTCAAAAGAGGAGTTGCCGTTGGTTCAGGTGTCAGAAAAAACCGTCTTTTACGCAAAATCATGGAATCGAACCCGTCGATCAAGAAGTTCGCCAGATGGCTTCTCTACAAGCTCGAAAGCTTCGGCATTTATATCTGAAAGACAACTTTATAGAAAATCAGGGCAACCCGATGAAACTGTTCCAGAAAAAATATCCCTTGAATCTTGTCGAAATCATCAAAGCACGCATCGCCAACTACCTGCTGCATGCTTATGCAAAAAAATATACCGGCATTTCGCCGGCTCTGGCGATTTTCAGTCGCGATCATATCGATATCAGGTATCAGATCGAAGGCATCTATGAGATTCATTACCTCAGACTGCTGACCGACTGGCTGGCCGGCAACCGGGAAATCCTTTCCGGAACCGTTCTTGATATTGGTGCCAACATTGGCAATCATTCAGTCTATTTTTCGCGTTTTTTTAACAAGGTCATCGCGTTCGAACCAAATCCTGCTACCTTTCAGCTTCTCAAATACAACGCCAGTCTTGTCGACAACGTGATCATTCACAATCTGGCTGTTTCAGATCGCGAGGGAGAAGCTAAAATGTCGTTGCGTCCCGGCGACATGGGCGGTGCCTATGTCGACTCGCAGGGAACCGTTCCCGTTAAAATGACCACTGTCGACTCTCTTGTCACCTCTGAGGAAAAAATAAGCCTGATCAAGATAGATGTAGAAGGGCACGAATTGCCCGCTCTCCAGGGTTGTGCTGCATCGATTGCCCGCCATCGCCCTATCATTGCATTCGAACAGCATCTCAGAGACTTCGCCCCCGACGGAAAAAGCCGGGTAATCGAATATCTTCGCAGTCTTGGCTACAACCGCTTCGCAATTCTTACTGACGATGTCAAAACCGGGTTCCCCGGCGACCTGGTGCGGAAGTTTAAAAAGCTTTTGCACTGCTTTGCCGGCAGTGAAACCAAAACCATCGAGATTCTCGAAGATCTTAAACCAGGTTTTTATCAGTTTCTACTCGCTATTCACAAAGATTCCGCCATTGCTCCGGGCGAAATTGCCAGAAACCCTGAGTGACAGATGCATTTCGATATTTATTTAAAACTTTTCAACTATATTCCTCCGACATTGAAACGGAGAATAAAGATACTTGTGCCTCTTCTCGGCTTCGCCGGCTTTTTTGAGGTAATCTCGCTTGCCGCCTTGATACCACTGTTGAGCTTCGTTCTCGAAGCCCAGGATCGGGCCGGTATCATCTCGATGCTCGGAATCAGCGCCTGGCCGGCCGGCAAAAAAATATTCGTATTGTTTGCCATTTTCGTTTTCATCCTTTTCTGGAAAGGGCTCTATGTATTCATCGTAACCAGGTATTATCTTTATACCAACCTGATGATCAAGGGCAGTTATCAGAAACGCCTTTTCGACGGCTATCTGCGGCGTGATTTTCTGCAGCATCTCAACGCCAACAGTGCTGCCTACATCAGAAACATGACCACTGAATGCAATCTTCTCGAAGCCCGGTTCATCATGCCCGGAATTCTTATTCTGGCGGAATTTTTCCCGGTTTTCTTCGTCTGCTGTTTTCTATTCTATCTGAACCCGGTCGGTCTTTTACTTACCGGTCTTGTTTTTACAATTTCAGGGTATGGTATAGCTTCATTCTCAGCGCGTAAGCTGAAACAATATGGCCGCGATCAGCTGCATGCTGATGGAATGCAGATCAAGGTTGCCAAGGAAGCCTTTGCAATGCTCAAAGAAATCAGGCTTTACCGGTGTGAAAACCAGATAGAAAAACTCTATGGCGAATACCTCGATACCGGCCTTTTTCTCTGGGGCAAAGCTCTGGTATTTCAGCAATTTCCCAGATTTGCCCTCGAAATCATCGGCATCATGTCCATTGGTATTTTTGCCGGCATGAGCATGCTTGGCGGCGCCACCGGCAGCGAAGTTCTGCTGCAGGTCACGGTTTTTGTCACCGCAATTGTCAAGCTCCTGCCTTCTGTGAACCGACTGGTCCAGAATGTTCAGGCGCTGACAAATTCCCGGGCCAGCGTCGAAAACATTCTCACCGAATTTGCCGGATCGCCGCAATCCGACGAGATCGGCGCTGAAGAAACGGTTTCATTCAAAGGTTTTAAAAAGATTCTGGTCGACAACGTCAGCTACAAATTTCCCAGTCGTGAAAAACCTGTATTCACAGACATGAAGCTTGAAATCACTAATGGTGAAATAATCGGCATTGCTGGCGAAAGCGGCACCGGAAAATCGACCTTGATCAATCTTCTCCTCGGATTTTTGCCTCCAGATTCTGGCAAAATCAGCGTTGACGGCACTGACATTTCTCTGGCCCCGCATAGCTGGCATAGCAGGATTGGCTACCTTCCCCAGGAAGTCGTATTATTCGACGATTCGTTTCGCAACAATATAACCTTCTTCAGTGATTCAATTAAAGCCGATGACCTGATGCCTCTCTTAAAAGAACTTCGCCTCGACGATCTGGTCGAAAAACTGCCTGAAGGTCTCGACACCAGGGTTGGCGAAGCCGGATCCTTTCTTTCGGGTGGGCAAAAACAGAGAATCGGCATTGCCAGGGCATTGATAAGAAATCCAGAGCTTCTGATTCTCGATGAAGCGACCAGTGCCCTCGATGAAGAAACCGAACAGGCGGTAAATAATCTGCTGAAGAGACTGAAGGGCAGATGTACCGTTTTAATTATTGCTCACAAAAAATCGGCTTTTGCAATCTGCGACCGCATCCTTTCTATCAAAGATTGCGACTTACAGCCAGCTGGCGAAATTTTCACCCAGTAACCTCATGACAGGAGACAGAACTGATTGGCAGAAAATAATGCAAAAAGAGTCATAGTCAGGGTAACAGGCGGCATAGGAAACCAGTTTTTTGCCTATGCAGCAGCGATGCGACTGGCAATGGTAAACAATGCCGAACTCGTTGTAGACCACAAAACCGGGTATTACCGCGATTTAATTTTCCGAAACGAATACAGCCTCGATCATTTTTGTATCTCGGCCCGTCATGCCCGCGGGAAAGAATTGCTCGAACCATTTGAGCGTTTTCATCGCCTGATTCTGCGCCTTCGCGCTAAATATCAGGAGTTCAGTCAGCGCAAATACATCCAGCAGGAATTACCTGACTTCGATCCGCGGTTGCTCGATCTGCGTTTTTCTCATTCGGTGATCCTCGATGGTTATTGGCTTAACACCGGTTATTTCGCTGATATTGAACCTGTCATCCGTCGGGAGTTCAGATTGGCAAAGCAGCCAGACGCGGATAACCTCGCTTTTGCAGACAGGATCGACGGCGCGAATTCCGTGGCGATACACATCAGAAGATTCGATCAGGCGGGCGGCCTGAAAGATCAGAATGTTCCATTCGAATATTATAAGAAGGCCATAGCGGTGATCCATGAGCGAATTGAAAACCCACATTTCTTCATTTTTTCAGACGATGCTCCAGCCGCTCTGAAAAGCCTGTCACCATTGGCAAAAAATCTCTCAGTAGTCGACATAAACCAGAAGAAAAGTCTGGCACATCTCGACCTTTTTCTGATGCGCAAATGCCGGCATTTTATCATCGCCAACAGCACCTTCAGCTGGTTGGGCGCATGGCTTAGCGAAAATCCCGTCAAGATAGTGATCGCGCCAGACTTCATACCTCCAGGCTCAAACGGGGGCGGCTTTCTCGATTTGATTCCAGCAGACTGGACCAAGTTAAAATTCTGATACACCGAGATCCGGCGCTTTAACCTGTAAAAACAGAATGGGCTGGATGATTTCCAGATAATCGCTAATCCAGCCGGACATGGTTCCTCAAGAATAATAATGCAAAGAGAGTTTATGGAAAACGCCAATACGGGAAACAGACTGGGAGCATTAGATGGCTTGCGGGGACTGGCGATCACAGCGGTTCTATTTTTTCACGCCTTCAATTTCGACTTTCATAAAAAAATTGAACTGCTGGCCACTTTCAATCAAATATTTCAATATGGCTATCTGGGTGTGCAGCTATTTTTTATGGTTTCAGGTTTTGTAATCATGATGACTCTTTTCAAATGTAAGAGCCTCGGTGAATTCATTTTAAGGAGATTCGCACGCTTATGGCCAACCATGCTGCTATGCTCCACCATCACCTTCTTGACGGTTAATCTTCTGGGTGTAGAAAAGATCAGCTTCCTTGATTTTATTCCGAGTTTGACTCTCATTGACTTCAAGATACTTAACTTCATATTCCAGACTGATACATTCAACTGGATAGACGGTGTTTATTGGACACTTTACATCGAGGTCATGTTCTATCTGATTGTGTCTATATTCTTTTTCACAACAAAAACATGGTTCAAACCCGTTTTTTTAATCTTCTCAGTATTCAACTGCCTGACCTACG
>CAZPCO010000139.1:0-8077 GCA_964585025.1 uncultured bacterium
CTGATATAATCCAATTCATGCGATCATTGCTTTCAGTTGATTCGTGGCAGCAGATGAATATGCCAGGCTGCTGTCGGGGCAATTACGTTTGATTGCCGCCTGGCCTGCTTGTAAAAATGAAAACGGAGGTTGCCGTAGTGGCCGGTGATATTTTTGCATGCGCACTGCGCGAGTTGCAGCGGCATCGGCTTCGAACTGTCGCTGTTGTCAGCGGTTATGCCATTACCGTCGCTTTTTTGATCGTCATTGCGGCCGTGCTCCTTTATTCAAGGGTCGTTCAGAACATAACCATAGGTGAAGCCGGCACTTACTTCGCCACCTGGTTGCCCGCCTGCGGCGATATAGCCTCTCTCAGCGAAGAAGACCTGGCAAAGCTGGCCCGCGGCATTATTCCGGCGGTCTGCAAAAGCAACTGCGAAAACTGCACCGGCTGCAACAAAAAGCCCGTAGACATTCTCAACGAGGGTTTTGTCATCAATACCAACACCACCCGCCTGCTGACCATTGATCTGGTCGAAAAAATAAGGGGTCTGCCCACTGTCAGAGACGCGTCGCCATGCCTGGCTTTCAGATTCAGAGAGACTGAGAAAGGTTTTATCTTTACTCTGGCAGGTATTCAGAAGGGCAGCAGCGCAGCTGCGTCAACCTGCTGTGCCCGCGAAGACCTCGTTTCAGGGAATTTTGCCGCCGGGTTCGAGCCGGGCCAGGTTCTCGTCGATGCCGGGTTTGCTGGTAACCACAATCTGCAGGTCGGCGGCACATTTGCCATCGCCGGTGAGCAGTTCAAGGTTGCCGGAATCGTCAATACCGCCGCCAGAACGGTCAGGGCAGACGTGGTCATGCTTTTTTCCGAAGCCGAAAGATTGATTAACAGGCGTATCCATAACCCGCTCGAGCGTGAAGCGAACATTGTTCTGATCGAGAGTCGCGATGCAATAACCCATTCGCAGGCGCTCAAAGATGTTAAGAAACTCATGAAGAGCGATAGTCTTCTGACATCCGGCTGCTATTTTCCTGCTGCAAAAGCTGTTGGGTTAAATTCGCGCCTGGTGCAGACATTCATGTTCTTTATCGCACTCGCGACTGTGTTGCTGACCGCGAGAATTCAATGGGCTGCGGTCATAGAACGCGGCCGGCAGATCGCGATTCTCAGGGCAATCGGCTGGCATAGCCGGGTCGTGGTTATGCAGATTGTTGTTGAATCGCTGTTGCAGTCGTTGAGTGGCAGTCTGGCAGGTCTGACGATAGGGATGGGCATTCTCACTGCCTTACCGGTCAACGATCTGCTGGGCATAGATGCGACCATGACCGGATTGTTCGATGTTAAGCTTTTTGCTGCCGTGCTGGTTTTTGCTGTCACGTCGGGGGTGCTGGCCGCCCTGCTGCCGGCTGTCGTTATCGTCAGACAGCTGCCGAATGAAGTGCTGCGGCGTATTCAGGCCGCCTGAATGAATGGAGATACCATGACAATTCTGCAGGTTGAGAATCTTGGGCGTAGTTTCGTCACCAGAGGTAACGAAATCAGCGTTTTCAGCGAAGTGTCGTTTTCGGTCAGCGCCGGTGAACTGTTGCTGATCACCGGGCGCAGCGGAGTTGGCAAATCAACGCTGCTGGGGCTTCTCAGCGGCCTCGATCGGGCCTCGTCAGGAAAAGTGATTTTTCAGGGCCATGACCTGACCTCGATGTCGCCTGCTGAGCTTGCCGAATTGCGGGCCGGCAGCATCGGCATGATTTTTCAGAACTTCAATCTGATTCCGGGCTGGACGGCCCTCGAAAATGTCGAAGCTGTTCTGATGCACCGTGGTATCAGCCGTGACGAGCGCCATAAAAGGGCTGCGGGCATTTTAAGCGAACTGGGCCTGGAGAACCGCATGCACAACCTTCCCGCTGAGCTGAGCGTCGGGCAGCAGCAGCGGGTTGCCGTCGCCAGAACGCTGGTTAACCGCCCGGTTCTGATTCTGGCTGATGAACCAACTGGTGATGTCGACGCCGAAACTGCCGCCGAGATTGTCGCTTTGCTGCTGCCAAGGGTAAAAAGCGGTGAGGCAGCTATGGTTGTCGCTTCGCATGGTCTTTTCAATCCGGAACTTGCCACCAGAATCGCCTGTCTGAAGGACGGCCATCTGAACGTGGTGTCATGATGCAGACAAGGAGCCGAACGGGTGCCTGATTTTGTACAATGCGCCATTATTGAACTGAAGCGCCGCAAATGGCGAACCCTGGGCGGTCTGGTCGGGTATTTTCTTGCTGCCGCCTTTCTGGGAGCCATGGTATTGCTGCTGCGCTACGATCTTCAGGCCAAGAACGCTACCGTGAATTACATGGGTAACAAATTCCAGGCTTACGCCCCATTTTCGCCGCTCGAGGCAGTTGATGCGCTGGCTGCTATGCCCCTGGATCCTGATAATGAAGGCTTTTTTGCAGAACCGAATGTCGTAACCCGGCAGTTTCCGGCCAGTCTCGCGGCACAGATCGCGAAAATCCCAGAAATCGACGCGGTTACCCCAATGCTGCTGTTTCGTTTCAAAAACGGCCAGGATGGCCACATTTTCAGCGTTGCCGGCATCAGACCAGATGACCGCCATGCCTTGCGCGGCACTCTCATCAATCCTGAAGATATTATCAGCGGTGTCTTTTTCAGGAGTGGCGACCGCAATGTTGTGCTTGTAGACAAATCCTACGCCGATCTCTGGAATCTCAATATCGGTTCGGTGGTTAATGTTGGCGGCACTCTTTACCCAATAATAGGCATCGTCGGCTCCCAGGCGCGGGTGACCCGTGCCGATGTCTACATGAACTGGCCGGATGCCGAAACCGCCATAAACAAGCGCCTTTCGCGACCTCTCGACAATGAGGCGAACATTTTTCTGCTCGAGGCTTCGGGGGCCGAAACAACCCGCACCGCGATGCGAAAAGTTCAGGAACTTCTTCAGAACGGCCTGACAAGGGCAGTCATCTGCTCGATTCCGGCGGTTAAATTTCTCAACTTGAGCCACGGAGCCCTGAAATTGGTTCTTGCCGCCGTCGCGATTCTGGTATTGCTGTTGACCGTTAATTCGCAATGGAGCATGGTTGCGGAAAGACGCCATGAGATTGCCGTTCTCAAGGCTATCGGCTGGAAAAACCGGTGCATTTTCGCTCAGTTGCTCGTCGAATCGGTGCTGGTTGCTGTTCTGGGTTCTATTGCCGGCTTCTTTGCCGGCTATGCCGCTTATCTTGCCGCTGCGGCCCGTCTGGGCTACCGTTTGAACCCCGCTTATGCGGTGCTGAATGTGCCGGTAACCATCGCAGTAACGCTGTGCCTGGCTGCATGTGTCGGCACAATTGCCTCGTTGCTGCCGGCAATCAGGGCGGTTATGACCCGACCGGCCGAGGTTTTCCGCACCCTGTGAAAATCAGTTGGCCAGCCAGCGATAAAGCATCAGATAGGCTCCTCCGCGATTGAGCCGGCAATCGGGTTTTGCCTGGTCAGATGGCCACGGAAAAGCAAAGATGTCTTTTTCTACCAGTTCTTTGAACGCAGCTTCTGGCGTCAGGGGAGAAGAAGCGGCAGAAGAGTCTGATGTGGCGAGTTTTTCGGCGAGCGTCAGAATCTGGCCGGCGGTTGCAGGAGATATCGACGCTGCCGATCCGGCAAGTTCGTAGAGTTTGAGGCGCGCCCTCTTGTCGAGGTCGGTGCGCAGATTTACCAGACGGTTGACAAATGCCCGGCCGCTGATTGGCTGGTCGAGGTTGTAACTGTTGGTGTAACCCCCCGAAACGTGCCCGCGTCTGCGGAGAAATTTGAGGCCTTCATAAGCCCAGTGTGTGACCTCAGAGGGCGGTGCAGCCTGATTCGGCCGGATATCGACGTTCTGACCGGCAAGAATGTGATGAATCTTTTCTATTGCCTCGGAAGTAGAGGCCAGCGCTTCTATGGGCACATTCAGGGCAATGCTGACGGAAGCGGCGATTCCGGCGGCCTGCCCGGCTGCTATTCCAACCGGAATGGTGCGGGCGCTGCTCTGGGCAGCCGAATCGAAGCCGGCACTGCGGCCGATGACCATCAGGTTGACAAATCCGGCAGGCACCAGGCTGCGTAATGGAACTGCATACTGCACGGGTTTGCCGGTAACGTCCCCGGGCTGATCAGCGCTCTGGGCCTGAATGTCGAGTGGGTATGACCCGAAGGCGACTCGGTCTGCAAAATCGCGGTTTTCAAGAACATCATCGACAGTAAGGATATACTGGGTGACGATCTGCCGCGAAGTTCTGACGTAAAGCTCCGGAGCAGTTCCGGCCGCTGCCACGTTGGCCATCGGTGGTATCTTCTCGCGCAGAAAGGCCAGAACCTGCGGTATTTCAATTTCGGCAATTCTTCTGGCTTCAAGCCTTGCATCCCGGTTAAGACCATCGAAACCGAAGAGCAGCAAAGCATTGGCCAGTATACTTCCATCCCGCTGGCGGCCAAAGTTCAGAGCCCTCATTCGCACCCGGTCTGAGGTCGGCTGGTAAGTCTGCATGAGGTCGCCATAACCCCAGATGCTGTTTCTGGTGCCGCCGATAAGGCCGTCGGGGTCATTGCGTGCCTTAAGTTCCCGGCTCATCGTCTGCCATTGCTCATTGCTGACTCCAGTTAAACGGAAAACTGCGGTCAAGGCCATATTGCGTCGCTGACGCCAGATATCCTGCCCATAAGGCTGCCACGCCGCCCCTGCTGCTACTGCCAGGTCGGCATCCTGAGTCGCATCGATAAAGCATTTGCCGTGAACAATATGGGCCCGTCCGGTATCAGCATGTATTTCGATGCCGGAAATTTTCAGGGGCTGGGCTGCGGAGGCAGTAACGGGCGGATGCATGGTTATCAGATCAGCCGGCAAGAGGCGGTCATCAGGGCATAAGGTCTGCCCAGGAACGAACAGCGGCATTGTTTCACTGCCGACAACCGGCAAAACCGTCAGAACCCCGGCAAGGTAGTCGAGATTGGCTTCATTTAAGATCAATTGCCGCAGCAGTGTTTCCATCTGACCGACGTCGAACGAGTGATCGTCGAGTTGCCGGTAAATTTCGGCAAAAATGCCACCGTTAAGAGGTTTTCCTGAACGATCGAGATTTAGGTCGATGGTGTTCAGCCAGCCTCTGGTAAAAAGTCCGCCCGGAACCGGGCGGGTGTCGACGAGCAGCGATTTTGCTCCGGTTCTGGCTGCTGCAACCGCCGCCGCGATTCCCTCGGGATCAGCGCCAACTACGATTAAATCATATGCAGGCAATAGCGCTGAAAGTGACCCGCAGTCAAGATTGCGACCATGCCCGGCCATAGCTGTTAAAATGATGATTGATAAGGCAGTCAGGCATGCCCGCCACGGTCTGAAGGTCATAAGGATGTGATTATTTTGCCGTCGGTGGTGCCACGGGCAATGTAGCAGCTCTGAGAATCTCAGCGCTTAGTTCTGGAATCGAGCTGTTGATATACATACCGGTGCCGAGCTCGAACCCGGCCGCTTTCGACAGACGCGGAACGATGGCCAGATACCAGTGAAAGTGTGGCAGTGAAGCTTCCGCCGGCGACAGGGAACGAATAACGAAATTGAACGAGGGGTTCTTCAGAGCGGTGAACATTTTGCCAAGAATCTTAACCAGCAGCGGCCCGAGGTCGGCCATCGCCCCGGCACTGGCGCTCGAAAAACACGCAGAATGAACTTTTGGGAAAATCCAGACATGGAAAGGCGATAACGATGCAAAGGGAATGAATGCCACGAAATGGTCGGTTTCGGCAATCAGTCTCTGGCCGGCGGCTTCTTCCTCGAGTGTTCGACAATAGAGGCATTTGCCGGTTTCCTTCAACGATTTTTCTGCAAGCTCGAGACGCTGAAAAACCTGACCGGGAATAACCGGCGTGCCGACCACCTGTGAATGCGGGTGCTCCAGAGATGTTCCGGCTTCCGGCCCATGGTTTTTGTAGAGGATGACGTGCTTGACCCGTGGATCTTCATAAAAGGCGAGAAAACGATGCCGGTAGACAGCGAGCAGATTGCTTATCTGTTCTGCCGTATGAAAAGCGAGCAGATGATTGTGCAGCGGACTTTCGATGATGACTTCGTGTCGTCCGACGCCGTTGACCGTCTTTCGGGCCGGGTCGAGAGCGATCGGCTCGCCGACCGCCGAGAGTGCTGAAAATTTGTTGTGTACCGTTCTGATCTGCCAGTTTCCGTCGGCATCGTTAAGGCGATACTCTTCGTCAGGTGTTGCGTCTTCGTTGCCCCGGCAAAATGGGCAGGCCTCAAGATATGCAGGTATCGCGGCTCTCGATGTGGCATCGGGAAAACTCATCGGGCGTTTGGCGCGTTCGACGGCAATGATAACCCAGTCACCGGTAATGGCATTGTAGCGGATTTCTGACATGAGATCCTCCTGACCTGAATTGAACGATTTCTATAGCTCAAGCCTTATCTCAATTGCGATTATTATAGCTGAAAGTTGGATGAATTTCCATAACCACGGTAAGGAGCGGCAATTCCCGGTCGAAAATTGTCATTGGCGGATTCGCTGCATTACTGAGACGTACCGGACTCGCCTGCAATTACATTTGCGCGCAATGACAGAACAGAGCGTGTCATGAGAAGATTCTTGCTTTGGACGATAGTTTGACTGATTACAGGGAATTGCCGGGTAAAGAAGCCCTGAAAGCGACTTTCTGCCCGGTGGAGAAGATTTTACCGTGCTCGGCACCTTTGATCAGGCGCATTGCCCGTTCGCAGTTTTTGACGACAAATCCGGAAAGGTCTTTGACACCATAGGAAAAAAGCGCTGGCGCCAATGTGGTTGACGGGCCGACAATGGTCACTTTTTTGGCGTTTTTTGCCAATTCGAGCACCCGCGGCAAGGTTTTCTCGACAAAGGTTGAGCTGCTGACGAAGACCATCTCGCTTATCGGTATCAGGTATTCAACAGCGCTGAATGGATAATCATCCTCATCCGGAATTTCCCCGGCAATGATCTTCAGGTCGCAGATCGGTGCAAAAAGTTTGCTGATATAGGGAAAATGCCCGATCACCGTCACTGTTTTGCCGCGCACTTCGTGCTGCCCCATGATGAACGGGTCATAGACCCGGTCTTCGACGTGCTGCGAAGTCTCGATTGCTACTCCGGCAGCCCTCGCGATATCGATATTGTTATAGTAGGCATTTATAGCGGCGTGGCCGATCGAGGCTTCATAAAAATTCCATGATCTGATGCATTCTGCAACTTCGCGCAGCGGGGCGCCCTCAAGATTTTTGGTGAATTCCGGCTTGCGGAACTCATAGTCCCTCGGTTCGGCGATACCAATGCCGTTTCGGCTTCTGACATAGGCAAGACTGCTGCCGCGCACAATTTCCTCGGCGATCCAGTCTGCCGGAATGCCGGCAATCAGTCGGTCATAGATTTCCCACATACTGCTAAACCCTGCCTTTCAATATTTGCCGGTTGATTATACCACCGTGTCTGAGGCAGTTTCGAAGTCTGAACAAGGTGGCGTCAAGCGTTTCGATATCATTCAGACATTGCCTTTCTTCGTCGGAAGTGACCATGACGCTGCTGATGCAGCCGTTCTTTATGACTACCCGCCGATTGGCGCTGAGCGCGAGCAGCGGGTCGTGGGTTGAAATAAGAACGATCTTCTCTTTGCGTGCCAGAATTTCGATGGCCTGCCGGCGGTCGATCCCGGCGTTCTCGATTTCGTCGATTAGGACGATCGGCGATGAACTCATGTAAGCAGTGTCGGCAATCATCAATGCCCGCGATTGTCCACCGCTGAGCTGCGTTACTTTCGTATCGAGAGAGAATTTTTCCCCTGCCAGATCATTGGCGCAGATGAAACAGCGGTCTATCGTTCCGGAAATGTTGGTTGACAGGCGGCTTCTGGCGTGCATTTCCAGAAATTCCCTGACGGTCAGATCCATGACAAAGTTCATGTTCTGCGAAAGTTGTGCGATCAGGTGTCCTTCGAACCTGAAGCGTTCTTCTTCGCTGAGCTTTCGCCCATCGAGCAATATCCGGCGCCCGGTTGGTGTGTCGCCATCTGCCAGACATTCGATATCGGCGAGCAGGCGGCTTTTTC
>CAZPCO010000140.1:0-8064 GCA_964585025.1 uncultured bacterium
TCTTTGCGGGCTTCTTCGATCGGCATGGTGTCGCGGTAGGCACGTTTGCTGGTCATGGCGTCGAAAGAGTCGGCACAGCAGACAATGCGTGCCATCAGTGGAATCTCTTCGCCCTTGAGCCCGTCAGGGTAACCCCGGCCATCGAAACGCTCATGATGATATTTGATAAGAGGGACCTTTTCTTTGAGGAACTTGGCAGGTTCGATGATCGATGCACCGCGGGATGGGTGGGTTTTGATCTCCTGATATTCTTCGTCCGTGAGCTTTGAACTCTTGTTGATAATTGCTTCGGCAATGCCGATCTTGCCGATATCATGAAGCAAAGCACCAATGTGGAGATTTTTGATTTCGTCGCTGGTAAGGCCCATGGCCCGGCCAATTTCCATGGAATAGCGGGCGACCCGCTCGCTGTGGCCGCGGGTATAAGCGTCTTTGGCATCGATTGAGTTGGCGAGGGCACGAACGGCTGACAGGTAGCTGGCTTCAAGATCTTCGTAGAGCTGAGCGTTGTAAAGAGAAACAGAAATCTGTGACGCCAGGGTAACGAGCATATCGAGGTCGCTGTTGTCGAATGGATCGCCAGATTCCTTGTCGGATACTGACAAAACGCCGATCGTCTTTTCTTTCACCTTCAGGGGAACACAGATCGAACTGCGTCCGGTAACGCCACTGCCATGTTCGGTAGAGCTGAAGTCATTGATGATGATTGGTTCGCCGCGCTGGAAAACTTTGCCGGCAATGCCTTCGCCTGATCTGATCGGCTGCAGAGCGGCGATGCTGCGACTGCCCTTGTAGAGCATTACCTGAAGTGCCTCGGTTTCTTCGTCGTAAAGAATTACTGAACTGGTTTTCACTCCGCCGAGAACCTTGGCAGTCAGGTCGAGAACGAGTTCGAGCAGCTTGTTGATATCGAGAACCAGGCTGAGATTCTTGCCCACTTCGTGGAGGGTGTTGAGTTCCAGAACCTTGCGTTTCAGATCCTGCCACATTCTGGCATTTTTGATTGCCAGCGAAGCTTCCAGGGCTACGCCCTCAACAAGACGCAGGTCCGCTTCCGAAAAGGCGATTCCTGAAATCCGGTTGCTGATCGAAAGTATGCCTACAACCCGGCTGGCAATGAGAATGGGGGCGCAGATCGAGCTGCGCACCACTTTGCTCGGTTCAAGCAGGCGGGTGTCTTCGTGTTCTTCGATATCGTTGAGCAATACTGCTTCGCCGGTATGAAAAACCTTGGCGGCAATACCTTCTTCGATTTTGATGCGCCCGCCCTCCGGGATTACTTCTGGGTCAAGGCCTTTTGCGACCCGGAAAATGAATTCACTTCTTTTTTCATCGACGAGCAGTAATGAGCAGCGCTTCACGCCGCCAAGAACATTGATGACATTATCGACAATCGTTTCATATACCATTTCCGGGTCAAGAATACTGCTCAATGAGCGGCCAATCTGCTGAAGAGTCGAAAGTTCGTAATTGCGGCTTTCGAGTACCGCATTTTTCTGGCGAAGTTCCGACAGATGGACGGTAATTCCCTGCCCCATGCGGTTGAAAGCTTCAATCAGCGTGCCAATCTCGTTGCTGGTATCCAGTTCCAGCTGAATGTCGGTGTTGCCGTCTGCCATTTTGGTCGCAGCTTCGGCCAATATGGTAACCGGGGTTTGAATCATCCGGCCGAGCCGCCAGGTCGTCACCAGTGAAAACAGGATGCCGGCTATCAGGCTGAACAGAGTGGTTTGAATGACTTTGCGGCTGCGCTCTTCAAAATAGCGGTTGGAGAAGACCATTCTGAGGATGGCGATCTGTTTGCCGTTCACCTGGCTGGTAACGGGGTTGGCTACGACGATGGTGGCCGGAAGGTGGGTGTATCCGGAAACCTGCTGACCATAATGCGGTGAAGATTCAGCAAGCTTGTTCATGTCGGTGTCGAGAATCTGTACAGCCATCAGATCGTTGTCTGGAATTTCTGATGAAGTCAAAGCTTTGACCATGTTTTCGAGGCCAGCCAGATCTTTGCTGTCTATGTAGCGAACTACATGAGGTTCCATGGCTCTGACAAGAGTCATGCCTCTGGTGGTAACGTGTTTTTCGCTCAAATCCCGCCAGCGGCTCATTTCACTTGCGGCCATGAAGCAGATGATCGTGCTCAGCGCAATTAGCTGAGCTGCAAAAAACATGAATTTCAAAACTGGCTTGCGGCTGATTGGAGCTTTATTTTCAGTGATTTCTGCTGTGTTCATGATGACTTTCCGTTCTGATTTCCGGCTCTTTCGTGGCCGGCTGATGTCTGAACCTCGATCGGGTTCGGTCGGGTCGCCTTTTTTCTCTCTGCGGTTTCACTTTCAAGAAAGCGCAGGATAGACTTTACCAGTTCTTCAAGTTTTACCCAGGCACATGTATTAAGAGGCTCAAAAGTGTTGTTGATATGAGCCTGGTGCAGTTTCAGCATTTCTGTCTTCTGTAGACTTCGTTCGACGAGTTTATAGCTGATATTCTCCGGAAATTTTGCCTGGCCGGACCCGAAGTCGGTGGTAATCACGAAACGGTTTTGGCAGACTGAAACAAGAGAGCGGTATGGTCCCTTTTTTACTTCAGTATCGAGAAGAAGGCCAAGGGTGCGTCCGTCTTCACTCAGCATGGCGATTCCCCATGACTGAAACAGCGGCAGTTCGATCAGCGGCATGCGAATATTGCCATGAAAAGTAAAACCGGCATTCAGAAAAGGTTCTTTCAAGCTCGCATTGAAGATATTGCCACCGGGGATTGCCTGAAGCTGTTCGTCTGAAAGCAGTTCTACGCGGAAAAATGCTTTTCTGGAGGCTGGCCGGCCTGGCTTGAGCAAAGAAAATCTGGTTGGCAATGGATGCATGACTCCACCGATCAGAAAATAAAGGAGGCCGCCTGCGAATATCGCAGGACCCGATAGCGGCCCGTGTGGCCGGCTGAACAGCCAGATAAGCCAGCTCCCCAGGAGGGTTGAAGAGATCAGCAGGCGAATCAAAAGCGATTTGCCACCATAAGATGGCAGTCGTGGCGCAATGAATTTCTGCAGCATGTATGACGCTCTGGCAAAATTCAGGCTGCAGGCGAGAAAAAAGGCGATTTTCAGGTTCCATACCAGAGAGGCGTCGTTGCCGTTCGAGTAGACAAAAATCGAAGCCAGCAGATAGGCTGGAAGAATCGAAATAATGCGGTAGACAACATAAAGTCGGGCGACTTTCTCCCGGCCATGTACAGATATCTGCACGTCGTCCCAGCCTTTTTGAAATTCAAGTCTGATGCGCCCCAGCGTGTAGTTGTTTATTGCATCGCCCATGAAAACCGGGATATAAACAAAAACCGCCAGAACTGTGTTGATAAGACCCTCTGCCCAGCCATTGCGGGCCAGTGTTATCCAGACGGCGGTGCAGCCGATGAAGGTCGTAAGGTTACAGGTCAGGCCAAGAAAAAAAACCGATTTGAGTTTGTCAAAACTCGTGGGACTGGAAGTGACAGAATTCATTGTTTCCATCATATCATTACCTCAGCTGATTTGCACCCCATAAAATTAGTTGTTGCTTTTTTATGGCCGATCTGTTAAACTACCCATCACGTTACGGGGCGTAGCGCAGTTGGTAGCGCGCATGGTTCGGGACCATGAAGTCGCTGGTTCGAGTCCAGTCGCCCCGACCCAAAACAGCCGTCTCAAATTGAGACGGCTGTTTTTGTCGATACCGTATACATGATCAGACATAAAAGGGGAATCTTCTATGACTGCCGTTCTCAAATGTTTTAAAGCCTATGATGTTCGTGGTCGCCTGCCTGATGAACTCAACGAAGACATCGCTTATCATATCGGGCGTGCCTATGCCAGTTTTCTCAGGCCAGAACGCGTCGTAACCGGGCGTGATATCCGCACCACAAGTCAGCAGCTCTGTAATGCTCTGAACGATGGTCTGATGGCTGGCGGCGTCGATGTTTTCGATATCGGGCTTTGTGGCACCGAAGAGATTTATCATGCCACTTTCAGCGAAGGCTTTGACGGCGGCATAATGGTTACGGCCAGTCACAATCCCATCGATTATAACGGCATGAAATTTGTGCGCCAGGGTTCGCGACCGATAAGCGGCGACGACGGCCTGAATATCATTCGTGATCTTGCGGCGCAGAGGGCTTTTCAGGAAGTGCTGCAAAGCGGAACAACTACACATATAGATCTGAAAAGCAAATACATAGAGCATTTGCTTGCTTATGTCGATCTTAAAGCCTTGAGGCCTCTCAAAATAGTTGTCAATCCCGGCAATGGCTGTGCCGGGCCGATCATCGATCGGCTGGAAAAATATTTGCCCTGCCAGTTCATCAAAGTGCATCATCAACCTGACGGCACTTTTCCTAACGGCATTCCAAACCCGCTTTTGCCAGAAAATCGGTCGGCAACTTCAGAAGCTGTCGTTAAAAACGGCGCTGACTTTGGCATTGCCTGGGATGGCGATTTCGACCGCTGTTTCCTGTTTGACGAAAAAGGTGGCTTCATTGAAGGTTACTATATTGTCGGGTTACTGGCCGAAAGCTTTTTGCGCCGAACTCCTGGAGCCCGCATCATTCATGACCCGCGTTTGACCTGGAACACTATCGACATCGTCAGGCAGGGCGGCGGCGTGCCGGTGATGAGCAAGACGGGCCATGCTTTCATCAAAGCCCGGATGCGCGAAGAAGACGCGGTTTATGGCGGTGAAATGAGCGCCCATCATTATTTTAAAGACTTTGCCTATTGCGACAGCGGTATGATTCCATGGTTGCTTGTTTATGGCCTGATATGTGCCAGTGGAAAAACTCTCGGTCAGCTTGTCAGAGAGCGTCAGCAGAAATTTCCGGCCAGCGGGGAAATAAATCGTCGCGTCGATGATCCCAAAATGCTTTTCGAGGTGGTGCGCCAGAAATATTCCCATGATGCGGTTTCTTGTGATGAGATTGATGGTATCAGTATTGAACACCGGGATTGGCGCTTCAATCTGCGCGCTTCAAATACTGAACCGGTGATCAGGCTCAATGTCGAGTCGCGTGCCAATGAAGCACTGATGCGCACCCGCACCGAGGAACTCCTTGCGATTATCGGCGGCATGCCTGCCTAGTTTCGAAACAAGTAGTGAGAAAACGAGTTTGCGTTTGCCGGGGCCGAAGGCGGTAATTTGTTGTTTCTGTCGCGCCGGCGTGCTATCTTGCGAAAATATTTCTATTTTTGAGGAAAACCGATGAGCAAAATAACACCCGTAATTCTTTCCGGTGGTGCCGGCACGAGACTCTGGCCTTTGTCGCGCGAGCTTTTTCCCAAGCAGTTTCTGCCCCTTGCCGGTTCGCATACCATGATTCAGGATACCCTTTTGCGTCTGAGCGGCCTGACCGAAGTGAACGCTCCGGTCATTATCTGCAATGAAGATCATCGTTTTCTGGTTGCCGAACAGATGCGGCAGATCGACTGCAAGCCATCTGCTATTATTCTTGAACCTGTAGGTCGTAACACAGCTCCGGCCGTTGCCGTTGCTGCCATCAACCAGGAAAAGGGTGATGAAGTCATGCTGGTGTTGCCGGCTGACCACGTCATTAAAAATCTGGTTGCTTTTCATGCTGCAATACGCAAAGGTCTCAAGGAAGCTGAAGCCGGCCGTCTGGTCACTTTCGGCATTGTGCCAACCATGCCGGAAACCGGTTATGGTTACATCAGGGCTGGAAAGGCAGCCAAAGGCAGTGAAGCTCTGCCGATCGACGCGTTTGTCGAGAAGCCCGATCTCGCGACTGCACAGAAATATCTAAAAGCCGGGAATTATTTCTGGAACAGCGGCATGTTCATGTTCAAACCTTCGGTTCTGCTTGCTGAAATTAAAAAGCACAGTCCGAAAATCGCACCCGCCTGTATCAAAGCTCTGAAGAACGGCAACAGCGATACCGATTTCGTCAGGCTTGAAAAAGAGGCATTCAGTTCCAGCCCATCGATTTCGATCGACTATGCAGTCATGGAAAAAACTGAGCGTGGTTCGATGATTCCTCTCGATGCCGGCTGGAACGATGTCGGTTCCTGGGCGGCCCTTGCCGATGTAAACCCGGCCGATGCTTCCGGCAATGTGGTAACCGGCGATGTGATGACCCAGAAGGTCAAAAATTCATGCATTATTGCTTCGAATCGCCTGGTTGCAGCGGTTGGCATCGAAGATCACGTGATTGTCGAAACTGCTGACGCAGTACTCGTTGCTCACAAATCACAGGTTCAGGACGTCAAGGCAATTGTCGACCAATTGCGGGCGGCGAAACGTTGTGAAGCCGTAAACCACCGCCGTGTTAACCGGCCCTGGGGTACCTATGAAACAGTCGATATCTCCGAACGCTTTCAGGTTAAGCGCATAACTGTTAACCCCGGGTCGACTCTCTCTCTTCAGATGCATGATCATCGGGCTGAGCACTGGGTTGTCGTCAAAGGCACTGCCAAAATTTCCAAGGGCAACGAGGTTCTTATTCTCAGCGAAAATCAGTCGACCTATATCCCTCTCGGGCAGACTCATCGGCTTGAGAACCCTGGTCGGATTCCGCTTGAGCTGATTGAAGTGCAGAGTGGCAGTTATCTTGGCGAAGATGATATTCTCAGGTTTGAAGATACTTACGGTCGTGCCTGAAAATAAAAAAAGCCGTGGCATGAGCAATCATGTCACGGCTTTTTTTTTATTGGTTTTTATTGATCTGCCTTTTTTTCTACCAGCTTGAAGCCCTGGTTGGCATATTTCCAGGTATAGTGCCCCGGAACCGGTTTTCCTTCCGGGTTATCTGAGTAAATCATGCCGAGAGCCGATATGCTGCCATCGCTTTTGACAATCATGTCTGAACCGTCGTCCTGGCGGATATCTGAGACCATGAAGCTTGTCGACAGATCTGGAGACTTGTCGTTGAGAAAAGTCATCGGGGCAAAATTGCCGGCGGTCTGGTCGAACCTGAAGACATAGAGTGCGCTTGCTTTTGGACCATAAAATGCGGTGGCCAGAATTTCAGCATTGCCGTCGCCATCAAAATCATGAGCTGCAAGTCCACAGGCTTTTTCATCGATGATGAACATTTTGTTTTCAGAGCCGATGATCCCTGAATCAAAGAGTGTCTGCCCGTTTCCCGCATACACTCTGACGCTGATGCCATTTTCATCAAGAATCTTTTCGATATGAAAGGGCTTTTCAGATGATTTCAACTGCAGAGAAGTGCTGGCCAGAACGTCGGCTGCCTGCAGTGCGCCAGGTAAACCAAGACAGAGAAAGCATGCGATAATTGTCAGAGTTCTTTTCATTTCAGGGCTCCTGTCAGTTATACTGATAAAAATTGTTCGATTTCATGATGCTGATCAGTTTGCTGGCATATTCAGGATCAGTTGCATAGCCTGCTTTCTGGAGTTCTCTGGCAAACTGGTCGGGGTTGTTTTTATACTGCATTGCTTTTGCATATCTGGAGTTCTGCAGCAACCGGCTGTGATCCGCGATAGATTCCTGCCAGCTGTTGTATTTTCTGAAGGCAGCGTTTTCAGTAACCATGCGGCCATTGCGGTATTCCTGTGTCGGTACAGTCACTGAACCGGCTGGTCCGGTACCTTTTATGCCGAACAGATTTTTTGCATCACCGATAGAGGAGCTGCCCCAACCAGTTTCAAGAGCTGCCTGCGCCAGGATGATCGATGCGGGAACGCCTGAGTTCCTGCTTGCTGCCTGAGCCGCCGGGCCGAACAGTCTGCCAAATTCAGCCGGGGAAAGTCTGCCACCACGGTAGTTGGCCAAAGCCCCTTCATTCCCAGCGTCAGTATTAGTGCTGGTTTGTGTCTGGGTCTGGGTTGCCGTCTGCGTTCCGGTGCTTATTTCTTCCTGGTCACCAGGATTGGTGACGACAACAGCTGCATTATTCTGGGCCGTATTTTCGGTAGTGGCAGGTGTTGTGGTTGTTTGAGTGTTATCCTGCTGGGGAATTGCCTGTTGGACGGTGTTGACCACTTCCTTTATTGCTGGAATGGCTTTTTGAACCCCTTCTGCTACCTTCGAAATGATATCCAGAATTTTTGCGGCGTCGCAG
>CAZPCO010000141.1:0-8028 GCA_964585025.1 uncultured bacterium
ACGGGTTAGAACCATGCGCATTTGCGTTAGAGTCGTATTCTGAGCCTCATCCAGCACGACGAATGACTCATTGAAGGTGCGCCCGCGCATGTAAGCGAGAGGGGTTATCTCAATTACCCCCTGTCTGACATACTGCTCGAATTTTCCCATCCCGATGAATTCCTGCAGAGAGTCATACAGCGGGCGGAAATGCGGATCGACCTTCTCTTTCAGATCGCCGGGGAGGTATCCAAGGCTTTCGCCTGCTTCCACAACCGGTCGGGCCAGAATCACCCGGCTGACCTTCTTGTCTTTCAATGCCTTGATGGCCATGGCAGTTGCCAGATACGTTTTGCCGGTACCTGCCGGCCCACGGGCAACGGTAATCGTGTTTTCATCGATGGCGGCAATATAACCCTGTTGATTGGGCGTTTTTGCACGCACCATTCTACCGCTGAAAGAGGCGATAATATCGGTAAAATCAAGGTTTCCGACGTCATCCCTGTTTGCGCTGACCGAAGTCAACTGATTGAACAAGCGCTTCAATTCTGTTGAATTGACCGCTTCGTGCTTTTCGATCCGCCGGTTGAGAATGTCGAGAAATCTTCTGACCAGCTTAATCTTTTCGCTGTTTCCTTCGAGAAGAAGACAATTACCCCGCCCTCGGGCGGTAATGTCGGAAAGGCCTCGAATCAGCGCCAACCCGTTGCCAGGTTCGGAACTGAAAATGTGTCGCGATAGCTCTTCCGACAATTCCAGGCGCTCGTTTTCAGTCTTCATTATCTTCAGTACTTTCATTGGTGGCGGCATCATTCTGGGCAAAAAGCCCGGTGAAATCACTGGCTGCCTTTTCAAGAGTCACTCTGCCGAAACCACCGGCCTGAAATCTTTTAATGACGTCGGTTGCCGCTCGAACCGTATCCGGTTCGTTGCCGCGGGCGCAAAAATTCATCCGCCGCGCATAATCGACGACAAATCGGTCGAAATTTCCGTCAGCTTCGACAAAACCAGGCAGAATTCCCTGATTGCCGCTGTAGGCGAGTATCTCACAAAGGGTTTTGGACTGACTGTAAGTATCTTCATCGCGGCCAGGTATAGTATTGATCAACTTAAGAATATCGCCACGCCGCAAAAGGCTGTAATCGAGAATGCCGGGCAGATCGAGAAGTTCGAGTTCGCCGGCCAGTTTGATCCATTGAATACTGCGGGTAACTCCCGGCATGTTGGCTGCTCTGGCTGCGCTGCGGCCAGCAAGAGAATTGATCAGCGTCGACTTGCCGACATTGGGAATACCGATGATCATTACCCGGCGAACCTTTCGGGCCGGGGTTTTCATTCCGGGCTTGACCGTAAAGGCCGCATTGCGGATAAGTTTTGCCAGATTTTTTACAGAACTGCGATCGCGACAATCAAGAGCGACACAGGTCTGCCCTTCAGAACGAAAGCGCTCGATCCAGTTGCGGGTTTCAGCAGCATCGGCCAGATCAGACTTGGCAAGAGCGATGACCGAGGTTTTGCCCAGACGCTTCACAAAGCCTTTCAGACGCGAACCATTCGGCATTCTGGCATCGACAAGCTCGACAATCACGTCGACGACCGGTAAATAATGATCTACCGACTTGAACGCCTTCTTGATATGACCGGGAAGTTCTTTGCTCATGAGCGGGCCTCAGCCCTGTTCGCCCGCTGGTCGACCCGTCTGCATCGGATGCGGATGGCTTCTTATCGGGCTGATGCGATTCATTGGCAGATAATTGAAAACTGCCTGCCCTTTCAGATTCTTAAGAGGCATTGGCCCCCAGAACCTGCTGTCAGAGCTATTATTACGATTGTCGCCCATTACAAACAGACTGTCATCAGGAACTGTCGTGGCGTAATCGCTGAGCGGCGGTTCGGCAATGTAAGGCTCATCGAGCGGCACACCGTTCACATATACTTTGCCTTCTTCGACGCTGATATGGTCTCCTGGCAGCCCGATGACACGCTTGATGTAATCTTTTGGAGGCGCTGTCACATCTGGATTGGGGTAGCGAAAAACCACTATATCGCCACGCTCGGGAAGTTTAAACCAGATGCGCGGTCCAAAAGGAACGCGGCCATCGAGAGACAGATCGAAAACATAGGAAAATCGGCTGACCAGAATGCGGTCGCCGCCCCGTTCCAGCTGCCCGGTAAAAGGATTGCGCTTTTCACCGAGAAGCGTTGGTTCCATGCTGCCGGTAGGAATCCAGAAGGCCTGGACAACCAGACCCCGGATCAGAATCGCCAGAAAAAAGGCAATAAAAATTGTTTCGTTCCATTCACGGAACGAACCTTTGTAATGCAGTTCAAAGCTCCTGCTGTCTAAAACAGCACCATCGGGGCCAACAGCGCTGATTTTCAGCCCGTTGACCCCGTTGTGCAGTTTCAGATCAGTCCGGAATCTTCCACGAGTGACCGATTCAACATTATTCAATGTTTTTGCATGCCGCAGAAATGGCCGCCAGGTCTGTTCGACCTGAACCCGAACGCCATCTTCCACTCGGCCGCTGAGACTTCCTGCCAGCTGAAGATCGGACTCAGCGAGCACTTCATCCAGGTCCAGCGCATCGAGAGGAATTACCTGTTCGCAATAGCGAATCGATAAATCGTGTATGAATACCCCGACAGACTTGTCGGGATTAGCTGATTCTTGCAAAATCAATCTTTGTCCTTGCTAAAGATTTTGTCTTTAACGCGGGTCTTTTTGCCTACTCTGCCGCGCAGATAGTACAGCTTGCCACGGGCAACCTTACCGCTGCGAAGAAGAGAGATGGTAGCGAGAGTCGGTGAGTGAAGCATGAAAGTTCTTTCGACGCCAACGCCGTAAGAGATCTTTCTGACGGTGAAGTTTTCACGCAGACCACTGTAGCGTCTGGAAATAACCACACCTTCAAATGCCTGCAGGCGCTCTTTGTCACCTTCGCGAACCTTGATCTCAAGGCGAAGCGTGTCACCGGGCATGAAAGCCGGGATTTCCTGCTTGTTCTTCTGATAATTTCTTTCAACACTTTCAATAACTGGATTCATTGGACAAACTCCTTCCGGAATGATTTCAACCTATTTACCGCTTTGCTCCAGCAGAGACTGCAGAGCCGCCCTGTCGTCTTCCGACAGGTCCGCGGCAGCGAACACATCTGGTCTGCTGACCGCCGTGGTCAGCAACGACCTGCAATGTCGAAACTTAGTTATATGCGCATGATTGCCATCCTGCAGAACCTGAGGCACCGAAAGGCCCTCCCAGATCGCTGGCCTGGTATACTGCGGGTGGTCGAGAAGCCCCTGATAAAAGGAATCCTGCTCGACAGACTCCTGTCGACCAACCGTACCCGGAATCATGCGTGAGACTGCGTCAACAACGGTCATGGCGGCTATTTCGCCGCCGGTCAATACATAGTCGCCAATCGAGAGCTGCAGATCGAATTCATTGAGAATCCGCTCATCGAAACCCTCATAGCGGCCACAGACAAGAATCAGTCGGTCAAAACCAGCCAGTTCTCTGACCAGATTCTGATCCAGCTGTAAACCCTGCGGTGTCAGACCGATTACCGGCCCTGGCCCCGCCAGTCTGCGAATATCTCTGATACAGTTCACCAGCGGAGCTGGCTTGAATACCATACCCGGACCGCCGCCAAAGGCTGTGTCATCGACCGTTCGGTGTCGGCCATCGCCATAGTCACGAAACTGATGCACGGCAATGTCGATAAGGCCGTTTCTGACGGCCGACCCGAGGACGCTTTCGTCAAATACTTTGTCAAAGATCGTCGGTAGCAGTGTAATTATATCTACACGCATTTCATTCTACCGGAATGTGGAATGAAACAGGCTCAACCAGCCTTACCGTTCCTGATGCCCGATCAACAGACCTGATAAAGATCTTTTTGAACGGAATCATCACTTCAGTCGCATCGGTAGCCCTGACCAGAATATACGGGCACGGAGCCTCCGCTTCAAGCTTGACCACCTGACCGGATTTTTCGCCATCCGGCCCCAGCACCTGCATTCCCACAAGTTCATCAGGGTAAAACTCCGAATTGCTTCGCAGCTTTTCCCGTTGCGCCCTCGGAATGACGAGCAACGTATTGACATATACCGCTGCAGCATCACAGTCATCCGCGCCTTCGAATTTTATATCGATCGCGGTCTCTGTGAAATGTCCACGCCATTCACTGACCACCACAGGCTCCGGCTCTCCCTGCTTCTTCTGCACGAACACCCTGGTTCCTGGCTGAAACCGTTCCGGGTAGTCGGTCAAAAGCCCAACTCTCAGCCACCCCTTCAAACCTACGGTTTTACGGACCTGCCCTATTGCAATCCAGGAATCTTCTGCCTTTTCGTCAGATTTTTCCTGTTTGAGACGCACTATTTCAGGTTGTGACTTTTGAGACATCGGGTTGACCGGACCGGTTGACCTGATGGTCAGACCAGTTCCATTATCACCTTTTTGGTGCCTGTGTTGGCTGAAGATCTGATGATCGTCCGCAGGGCATTGATTGTTCTGCCCTTCTTGCCGATGATCTTGCCGGCATCTTCGGGATTAACCTGGACTTCGAACACCACAGTGCCATCGCCTTCGATGGGTGTGATGCTGACTTCGTCCGGATGCTCGACCAGAGCTTTCACCAGTCGTTCCAGCAGGTTCTGTGCGGTTTGCGTCATTGATTCACTCCCGCTCAGCGCTTGGTCCAGACGTATTTTACTGAACCGTTGGCGGCTTTCTGGGCAACTTTGACGATGCCTTTCTGGCGAAGAATGTTTCTAACTGTTTCAGTCGGCACAGCGCCGTTGTTGAGATAATTGAGAGCTTCTTCTTCCTTGAGTTCGATCTGAGTTTTTTCTGCCAGAGGGGCATACTGACCCAGGTTTTCAAGGGTTTCGCCATCGCGGGTCTTGCGGCTGTCAAGAACTACGATTCTGTAGCACGGGCGATGCTTGGTGCCTTGCATTTTCAGTCTGATTGAAACGGCCATTTTAATAACTCCTTCTATGTTGTCAAAACCGCTGACGCGGCATTACATTCCAAACATTTTCGATAATCTGCCGGGGCCCTTACGCTTGCCCAGGCTTCCAAGCTGCTTCATCATCTTTCGCATCTGCGCGAACTGCTTCAACAGCTGATTTACATCCTGAATGGTATTGCCGCTGCCTTCGGCTATTCGCTTGCGTCTCGAGCCATCGATAACATCAGGCAGATTTCGTTCCTGTTCAGTCATTGACAGGATTATTGCCTCGAAACGCTTAAATTTCTTATCGTCAAAAGAGAATTCAGAAAGATTGCCGAGTGAAGAAAACCCGGGAATCATGCCAAGCAGCTGATCGAGAGGCCCCATCTTCTTGATCTGGGTGAGCTGATAAAGAAAGTCGTTGAAATTGAATTCGGCTTCGAGAACACGTTTCTCAATTTCCTTCATCTTCTCTTCATCCATATTGGCCTGAGCCTTTTCGATGAGAGAAAGAACGTCACCCATACCCAGAATGCGCTGCGCCATCCTTTCGGGATAAAAGGGCTCGAGAGATGAAGACTTTTCACCGGTGCCAACAAATTTTACCGGCTTACCGGTGACCTCACGTATCGAAAGAGCCGCCCCACCTCTTGCATCGCCATCGAGCTTGGTCAACACGATGCCCGACAACTCAAGCATCTCGTTGAAACTGGTGGCCATATTGACTGCATCCTGACCGGTCATTGCATCGACGACCAGAAGCACTTCATGCGGGCCCACCGCTTCCCTGATGCCTTTAACTTCAGCCATCATCTGTTCATCGATATGCAGGCGACCGGCAGTATCGATTATGACGGTATCGTAATCCTTGATTCTGGCGTGCTCAATAGCCGCCAGCGCAATATCAGCCGGCTTCTGCCCCTGATGGCCGACAAATACCTCAACGCTGAGCTGATCGCCAAGAACCTGCAACTGCTTTACAGCAGCCGGTCGATAAATATCGCAGGCGACGAGCATCGGATTTTTCTTTTCATCTTTGCGCAGATACAAAGCCAGCTTGGCACTGGTAGTCGTTTTACCGGAGCCCTGCAGACCAGCCATCAGAATGACAGTTGGCTTTTTCGATGCAACACTGAGCTTGCTGCGGTCGGTTCCGAGGAGGGAGGTCAGCTCTTCAAGAACAATCTTGACTACCTGCTGTGTCGGAGTCAGGCTTTTTAGGATTTCAGCCCCGAGAGCACGTTCTTTAACGCGCTTGATGAAGTTCTTAACGACCTTGAAATTGACGTCAGCTTCAAGCAACGCCATTTTTACTTCGTTAAGAGCGACATCGACATCTTTCTCGGTCAGCTTGCCGGATCTTCGCATTTTCTCGAAGACGGCGGTCAGCTTCTCTGAAAGGCCCTGAAACATTTAACCAGCTCCTGAATTGATTCAATAAAGGCAGAATAGAGTAGCCAGTATAACTTATCAACCAGCTTAAGTCAAGACCATTGTACACCCCACCAGAGCGATCGCGGCAAAATGTCTCGAACTCACAATCATGCTTAATCCGGCGCAGTATTCAAAACATAAGATTAAACCAGATTATCCGGCCTCAATTCGTACACCTCGCGCGCATTACACCGGGCCGGCCTGACGCGAACCAGGAGGCGGCAATCACAAAAGACAGACCACCTTGAGGCATCAAGTTACACGTAGAAACGTTGAAATGCCACGATCCTTCCATTTTCTCGCAGCCCCGGACCAGGGTCGACAAGACATATATTCATCATTATTCCTTCCGCGCCGCAAGGAATTTTGTTTTTTTTGTTGACAGCTTTTTTGAAGTATGCCTATATTGCAAACGAATCATATTTGATTTATCAGCAATCGTTTCCTAAGAAAGGGGTTATCGTCATGCCGAAAATGTTTGAAACCGAAGAAACCAGAATCCTCGCAGCCCAGAAAGACTGGGATAACATTGACGATGATGAAGAAGAACTCGACGACGAAGAACTTGAAGACTTCGACGACGAAGATGAAGATATTGAAGAAGGTTTTGACGACGAAGAAGAAGGCGACATCGACGAAGACGCAGAAGAACTTGAAGATGACGAAGAATTCGAAGACGACGAAGAATTCGAAGATGACGAAGACGACGTCGACGAAGACTTTGATGAAGAAGAGGAAGAAGAACTCGACGACGAAGACGAAGATGAAGATTTCGAAGATTACGACGACTTCGAAGACGACGAAGAAGAAGAAGACGAAGATTTCGACGACGAAGACGACGAATAATTTCTGAACCCCAAAAGGGGCTGTCTCGCCTGCGAGACAGCCCCTTTTTTGTTAAGCCGGCAGCAAAAATTCGCAATCGGAAAGCTTTATCAGGAAGAACGAAACCCTGAAACGATAACAGTTTTGCAAAGATTGCCTTCCTTGCTCGCAACGACACAAGGCTCGCAACGACACAAGCCTGTCACTGCGAGGAGCAAAGCGACGAAGCAGTCCCAGCCGGCCCCATTGCTTTCCATCTTATTTAACGACATTTGACGATCGCAACTGCTACCGGGCCTGGAATAAGCAAAAACGCCCCCGGGAAACTTTTCCGGGGGCGTTTTGTTTCTTCGCCGGTTTTAACTGTTGCGCTGCAGCCAGTATCTAGCCTTTTCTTCTTCAAGGATGCGGCCAATATCGGATTCAGACATGCCGTATTCTTTTATATCAGCACGATTCAGCAGCCACACCCAGTCATCGTGATTCCACTGCCCACTCTTCATATAGACAAATTCCCGCAGCTTGCCGAGAAGAATTTCTTCCGGGCTGAGGCGGCGCTCAATAACCGGAACCGGAGCGACCGGAACTGGTTCCACCGCAGGCATTTCATCGTCAGAAGCAGCCCCCGAAGGCGAGCAGGCATACACTTTCAATCCGCCTCGTTTACCACGCTCAAGAAGGTAACCTTCACGAACCATGGCCTGAAAAAGTCGGTACATCGAACCTTTTTCGTTTTTATCGAGTTTGCTCTTGAAAAGATCACGATTAACATCGTTGGCAGTAAAATCTTCACAGCCTTCAACGTATTTCATGATCTTCTTAACATTCT
>CAZPCO010000142.1:0-8010 GCA_964585025.1 uncultured bacterium
ACCAACTTCTGCCCCGCAGTCGTAGGCCTGATCGGGCCAAACGACGACCTCACCGCTTTCAGCTCGGGCATGAACATCACCGCCCGCCTGCAGGGGCTTGCCAAAGCCAGCCAGATTCTCGCTACCGAGAAAGTCAGAGAAATAGCTCTGCAGTCTGGGCACTGGCAGTTTGCCGGCCCCGAATCGGCACCAGTCAAGAATGTCGAAAAGCCGCTGGTCTACTACCATGTCAAACCGGCCTGACCAACGCGATGAACCAACTGCTTCAGAAGATGAAGCCTGGACAGTCTACATCATAGAATGCCGCGACGGCAGACTGTACACCGGCATAACCAACAATCTCGAAAAAAGGCTGGCCGCCCACAACGACGGCACCGGCGCCCGTTTCACCAGAGGCAGAGGCCCGGTCATTCTGCGTTATCATGAACGGCAACCCGACCGCTCAACTGCCTCGAAGCGCGAAATGCAGATAAAAAAACTCAGCCGCAGCGCCAAGCTGCGGCTGACAAACTGAAAGCATTTATAGAGACGCGATGCATCGCGTTTCAATTGCTGTGGGTCAGGAAACGAACCTTTCGTCGACTACGGGTTTGAGTTTGCCGGTACGGGGGTTGCGTTTGATGGCACCGGGTTTATGCCATTCAATGATGATGCTCAGCCAGTTTTCGGCGAGGGCTTCTGCGATTTTGTATGAGCCACGGCGCAGGGCTTCGATAACATGGCTGTCTGGAAGAGGCTTATCGGCCTCAAGTCTGACGCAGAGCCGATCGCGACCGTCGACAGTCTGTGCGGCTATCTGAAACGACTGGCTGACCGGCAACCCGGCAAGACCGGCTGCAACATCTACAGGCATCAGGTTGATGCCGCCGACCACCAGCAGATCATCACATCTGCCGAGCAGCTCGAAAGACCGGCCTCGGAAACCGCAGGCGCAGACGCCTGTATCGACCCAGCGCCCGAGATCTCCGGTTCGATAGCGAACCACCGGCATCAGAACGCGGTTCAGATTCGTCGCGACTATTTCGCCGGCGTCTTTGCCGCTGACCGGCTGGTGATCTACCGGATCCAGGATCTCGGCATAACAGTAATCTTCGAGCACATGATGAATAGAGCCTTCGAGATGCAAACACTGCCAACCGATCGGACCGGTATCGACGCAGGCGTAACCGGCAGAACGGATCAATTCAGCCCCGACCGCCTCACGCAGGAAGTCACAGGTCTGCGGACGAAGATGTTCGCCACCATACAGAATCTTTTCGATTCTGATGTGCAGACCACGCTTCTTGATTTCTTCGGCAAGATTGATGATGATCGACGGCAAGCCAACCACCGCATTGACCGAGAAAATCTGCAGATACTTCAGAATATTTTCGAGATCAGAAGCCCCACCAACCGGCAGATTCAGACAGCCGAGATTTTCGAGGGCGCGGCCAGCGACGTTGAAGCTTGTCCAGAGATTGCCGGCGATGAAAAGGTTGGCAACCCGGTCACTGCTGCAGATGCCGGCATTACGGTAAATATCGGTGAGCACATCGGTCACGTAACGATATTCAGCATTTGAATAAAAAGTGAACTTCGGGCTGCCGGTGGTGCCGCCCGAGGCGTAGACGTAACTGTCGGTCATCGGGCCGGTCAGAATCGCTTCGGATTCAGGTGGCGAATTACGATAAAAAGTTTCCCGGTCCAGCAAAGGCAGTCCGGAAAAATGCTCAAAACCGCAGCCCCCGGCCTTTTCAATGATTTTACGATAATAGGGCGAAGCCTGAATCTGCCTGAGCAGCAACTCGACACGACTGGCCGGGCTACCGAGATATTCAACATCGACCCATTCAACGAGCTGACGCAACAAAAAGCCGCCTTCGTGCGGAGCACCGTCATGTCCCTCGCTCATGCCACCGATTTCAGTGATACGTTTAACACCGGCGGCAAACAGTTCATGTTCAAGAGTGGTCGTCATTTCACTGTCGCAGTAGATACCGGCGGTCTGCAGATATGCGGCCAGTGGCCTGACCTGTTCCAGCATCGTTTCGGTATCAGGCACCTGCTTGAAAAACAGGGTCCGGTTGAGGCACGACACCTTGAAGGCGGCATCATGCTCGATCACCAGGGTGAAGCTGAAATCTTCGGGGCAGATCAGACGCCCCTCACCACGGGCCTGAGCCATGCGTGCCAGTTCTCGGACCTTGCGGATCTCGACTTTCTCGTCGAAGCTCAGCGCCCCGAGAGGCAACTCTTCACGCAGCTGCACCAGTTCATCATAGAGTGCCTCAGCAAGCCCGTGAGTGGTTTTGACATCACGATCGATGACGTAGACTACGTGCGGTGAAGAGCAGGCCTGCTGGTCCCAGCGACAGAGATCGAGCGCCAGCCCTCTGACCATGGTTGCAGCAGGCCCTTTTCTGATGCGGCTGCCGTCGACCACGGCAAAAGAGTAACGTGGCCCGTTTTCGATGAGTCTGGTCGACGCCCCCATGCGGCTTTTCAGCGACTGCAGTGCATCGTGGCCACCCCAGAAAACGACGGTGATCGGGGCATGCAACAGCTCATTTTCGACGGCGGCATCGCCGCCTTTCCAGAGCAATGCGGCCTGGTTGGGCCAGATGACGCCTGCAGGATCATGTTCCTTGATGCTTTCGATGAACAGCAACGGAAAAACAGGATCGACACGCGACATCTTGAGAATATTGGCATTTTTGGTGATGATACCCGAAACCAGGCTGTCAACCGCACCGACAAAGACATTACCGGCAGTCAGGTGCAGAAGAATGCCCCGCGGAACGGCACGAAGCATGTAGCCATGATGAGGCCTGGCGATGCCGCGATCTAAAACCGCCAGTTCGCCAAGCTCGCCAACAAGACGCTTTTCCAGACTCGGCCTGCGGCAGATGGAACTGACAACCGCAAAACCCTCTTCGATCATTGCCGGGCTGAACAGGGTCAAGCCCGGCAGCAGTTTCGCCGCCTGCCGGCGCAGGTGATAATCAGGGTCTGCCCATGATTGACCAACCCTGTCGAGAATGTCGATAATACATGCAATATCAGGTTCAGCTGCGAGAACCGCCTTTTCTGCGGCTTCGGAGAGAACTTCCCTCACGGTTTCTGAGTCGAGCCAGTCAGCATCTACCTGCCGGCCGAAAACCATACATTTGTGCTTTTTCATCTTGATTATCCGTTATTTCAGCAGATCGAGCGCGGTGATGGCACAGCCCTTATGCTTCGCCAGACCGGCCCTGCCGGTGATACGAAAGGTTTTTCCGGAACGGCCACAGGGGCAGTTACCCTCGATGACCGCCTTATCGGTAGTCAGCAGCGCAATCGATGGATAGCTGGAAAGATAAGGCGTCATAAGATACAGCAGGCCCTCTTCGCCATCTTTGACCGGCAGCAGTGTCTCAGGATCTACAGCCTGAGCGCGGGCAAACACCGGCACATGCAGACGCCCGGCTTCACAGTCAACGTAGGGAATTCCATGTTCAACCATGCCGAACAGGTCGCGCAGATTCTGACGGGGCATGCCAAGAACCTTCTCGATGCGGTCTTTAAAGATATCTTTCGTCACTTCAAGATCCTTGTGCATCTTCCAGCCGCCGCCGGTGATGATATAAGAGTCTTTACCCAGATTAAGGCGCATGCCTTTCTCTTCGAGACGGTTACAGACCTGCCAGAGATAAGCTGGAAAACCGAGAATGCGCACTGGCTCAGACCGACGGCTGAACTCGATCAGCTTTTTGACTGTGGCTTCGAGATCGAACTCAAAATCGTTGGCAGCCTGGTTCCAGCGGATGGCGTAAAAAACCGAACGCCTGCCTGTCAGACCAGTCAGCATCTTATCTGAAAAAGCGGTACCAACATTGCCCGCGACTTTCGGATCGTAGGTAAAACAGAGGTAATTCACCTTCTGAGCGTGGTTGACCATGCCCAGCGAGGCAAAGATGCTGTTGACGATTTTGAGAATGCGGCGGTAAGATCGGTGATCGAGCACGATGGCACTTTTGCGGCCGCCGGTGCCCGAAGAAGTCAGCTCGATTTTCACCTGCTTCTCAGGTACTGAAACAAGCCTGAATTCTTTAAAAATGGTCACCAGCAGCGGCGGAATATCTTCGGGGGCGGTGTTACTGAAATCAGACAGGCCGGCGCAGGAGAGAAAAGCCTTGAATTCAGGGCATCTGGCAGCATGCCAGCGTAGCGCTTCGTTCATTGCCTGGTTAAAAAGCCTGTCGGTATACGGGTTGTGATCGAAAGCGTCAGGAACGTCAAAAAGTTCGCCGCACGCGGCAAAGGGTTTTGCTTCAGCCAATTCTCCACTCCTCGTCAAAATCGGGCTGGCACCTTACCAGCAAGTCATACCAGCATTTCATGAACGCATCGAGAAAACGCCGGTTGTTGTCGACAAGGTGCATATCCATAAAATCAAGGCTTTCAAATGACCGTGAAAAAACGAGAAAGTCTTCGCGCAGACCATCGTCGCACATTTTCATGGCCGGAAAGTAAGCGCAGGGCAGAAATTTCGCGTCCAGGGCAAGTCGCTGCTTCTTAGGCAAAAAGGCACTTACCAGCATTTCGATATAACGCATTCCGGATTTGGCGGCTTCTTCGCAGAACCACATCAGGGTGTTACGCAGATCATCGCCTGAGTGGCGGTAACCAACCATCACCCCGTTACCGTCGAGCGGATTGAAGTTTACGAAAATGTCAGAACTACCATCTTTCGCTGAAAACAGCATGTTCGGGTCGGTAAAAGGAAAAAAAACCTTCTTCATGAGGTCCTTGTCCTGATAACGGTAAAACTTGTCGATTACCGCATTTTCATCAGTCAGAACGTCGAAGGTTATTGCCGGACCCATCTTGCGTGGATCTTCGCTTTCAAGAACAACCGTTTCAGGTTCTTCAAGATTCAGATCGCCCCTGATAATATTGTAGAAATCAAGCATTTCTGGAATCAGCTGAGGGCGTTTGCGGCGGTATTCAAGGCATTTGGGACCCATGAAAACTTCAAGCCCGTGAGTCTCGAATGATTCAACCTTACGAACATTTGGGAAAATGCCGGTTGACATGAAACCAAGATGTTCAAGAACCACTTGAGGAGCAAAACTGACGGTCCTGGTGGTTGCATAAATGATATCGCAGGTGCGAGTCTTTTCTGTGAGCAGCTGCAGACCGTGTTTAACCATGGTGCGCATGACATCCTGACCGCGAAATTCGTTTAGAACGGCAGCTGCGTATGATTTGCCGATCTTGTTGACCGGGTCGATGGCAAAGATCACGGAGCCGACGAGACGACTTTCAATTTTGGCAACTGTCCAGAAATAGGCAGGATCTTCTACCTTTTTGGCAATAATAGCTGGATCTGCCACTTCAGGCAGGGTGTATTTGCCTTTATAGACCTTTATGTAAAGGTCAATGATCGCGCTGATATCATCTTTCGACGCAGGCTGAAACACGACAACCCGTTTGTCGTTCAGAACGAGCGGCATCAAGACTCCCCTTTCAAACACGATCTCGCTAACTGTGTCTGCAAGGTCAGTATAACCGGCAATTCTACTTTACGTCAATATACCCTGCCAAAACAGCGGGTTCTGAAAGGGCGCCTGCAGGGAAAAAGTCATGACGCAAGCCCATATGCAATTATCAAGGCCGCTTCTCACGAAATGCCTTGATGCCAAAAAAGGCGCAGATATCTTCTAAAAGCTCGTAAATAACCGGTACAAAAAGCAGCGTCAGAAGGGTCGAAGTAATCAGACCTCCTATGACGGCAATAGCCATACCAACGCGCATTTCAGAGCCTGGTCCTGTTGATATGGCGGGCGGAATCATGCCGCCGATCATGCAGGCGCTGGTCATGATGATAGGGCGCAATCTGATCGGCCCGGCGGTCATAATGGCCTCTCGTCGACTGAGACCGCGATCCCGCTGCTGATTGATGAATTCGACGAGCAGAATGCCATTTTTTACAACCAGCCCCATCAGCATCAGAAAGCCAATCATAGTCATGACATCGACCTTGGCCTGGGTCACTAGCAGAGCGACAATGGCTCCGACAATGCCAAGCGGCACAGAAGTCATGATCGTCAGCGGATGCAGATAGTTTTCGAACTGCGATGCAAGCAGCATATATACCAGAAGTGCGGCAATCAAACCGGCGAAAATCATGCCTTCGGCAGTTTCTTTCTGAATTTTGGACAGCCCCTGGGCCTGAAAGCGATAGCCCGGCGTGAGCAATTTTTTCATTTCGGCTTCGAACTCATCTATAGCAGCACTCTGAACCTTGCCTTCCAGGTTGTTGCCGACCCGGATTTCACGGGCCCGGTTGTAGCGGTTGATCGTGGAGGCACCCGGCTCGACTGAAAACTCGGTCAGATTGGCAAGTGGAACAGTGCGCATGCCATCGTTGGTGCGGACCATAAGATTTGGCAGATACTCGGTATTTTCCCGATAAGACTTCTGCAGACGCATTTTTACGTCATATTGGCGACCATCGGCCTTGAACTGCGATACTGCCTGCTGACCACCGACTAGAAGGTTCAGGGTGGTAGCCAGAGCTCCCACATTAACCCCCAGGGCTTCCATGCGCTCACGAAGCAATTGAACGCGCAACTCCGGTTTGCCGGGCTCGCGGGTGTCGACGACATCGACGAATCCGCCGGCCTGCTTCATCCAGGCCGAAATACGATCAGCCATATCATTCAGAACCTTGAAATCAGGCCCGAGCAGCGAATAGGTCATCTGCTGGTTTGCCGCCCCGATCCCGGCAGCCATCGGGTCATGCTCTTCTACCGAGCCTCGCTCTATGCCTGGTATCGCGCTCAAAGTCTTCCTGACCTTTTCCATCAGTTGTATCTGGGAGACTCCCGGGCGCTCGGCACGAGGTTTAATATTCAGGGTTATCGAACATTTTGTTGGGTCTTCAAGTGGGTCTGCAGCTACCGTGAGCAGTGAAGAAGTTACCCATTCCTTTATCGGCGCAAGAATTTTGCTCTCTACCTCGACGGCAATTCTTCTGGAACCTTCCAGAGACGTGCCGGTCGGAGTTCGGAAGTTTACCAGAAACAGGCTTTTATCAATCTGAGGTTTGAATTCAAAAGCCATAAAACCGCTGAGTGCCCAGATCAATACAAGAATACCGGCACCAGAAGACAGGATGAGATAGCGGTGATCGAGAACGAGCCCGAGAATCCGGCGGTAGCTTTCATCGACAAAATCGAGCAGCCGGCCCAGTAAATGCGCCAGCGCATTCTCGTGCTCTTCCTTTTCAAGATAGCGTGCCGAAAGCATTGGAGTGAGAGTAAAACTGACTACCAGAGACACCAGAACCGTTCCGGTAACCGTTATGCCGAAATGATAGAGAAATCGCCCAACGATGCCACTCATGAGAGCTACCGGCAGAAACACGGCTACCAGTGAAAAGGTCGTGGCAGTGACTGCCAGCCCGATCTCTTCGGTAGCATCGCCAGCCGCCTGTGCCGGTGGTTTTCCCATGCGCAGATGTCGGTAAATATTCTCGATGACTACGATCGCATCGTCGATCAACAGACCTACCGACAATGAGAGAGCCATGGTGGTCATAGTATTGAGGGTCAGGCCGAGCACCCGCATAAAGACAAAAGCAGCCAGCAGAGACGAGGGTATGGCCAGCGCTGAGATCAGTGTCGATCTTAAGTTGCGCAGAAAAAACAATATGACCAGAACCGCCAGTAATCCGCCAACAACAATATCGACCATCGTCGAGTGCACTGATTCTTCGGCGAACGGGGTCGTATCGATTATGATCTTGATTTTTATACCTTCCGGGGCGTTCCGGTTCAGCTCGTCGATAGCTTCTTTTACCAGTCTCGCGGCTTTGACCGCGTTTGAACCCGACTGCTTCTGCACCTGCAAACTGACGATCGGTTTTCCATCAGAGATGGCGATCGAGGTTTCGTCTTCGACGGAATCTTCAACATCGGCGATTTCGCCCAGATGAATCGGGGTCTGGTTCAGAGTTGCAATCGTAAGACGCTTGAAGGCTTCGAC
>CAZPCO010000143.1:0-7910 GCA_964585025.1 uncultured bacterium
CGAATTCGCCAGCTTCAATGGCCCGATCCTCATGACCACCAACTGCATCGTGCCAGTTAAAGATGCCTATAAAGACAGAATCTACACCACCGGCAATGCAGGTTACCCGGGCGTCAAACATATCGCTGACCGCGTCGGCGACGGCAAAAAGGATTTCTCGGCGATTATCGCCCAGGCCAAAACCTGCCAGCCGCCTACCGAAATCGAAACCGGCGAAATCGTCGGCGGGTTCGCCCACAATCAGGTTCTTGCTCTGGCTGACAAGGTCGTCGCGGCCGTTAAGAGCGGTGCGATCAAGAGATTCGTGGTCATGGCCGGCTGTGATGGCCGTCAGAAAGGCCGCCAGTATTTCACCGACGTCGCCCAGAATCTGCCCGAAGGCACTGTAATTCTCACCGCCGGCTGCGCCAAGTATCGCTACAACAAGCTGCAGCTCGGTGATATCGGTGGTATTCCCCGCGTTCTCGACGCCGGCCAGTGCAACGACAGCTATTCACTTGCCGTCATCGCTCTCAAGCTCAAGGAAGTATTCGGCCTCAAAGATATCAACGAACTGCCGCTTTCATTCGACATCGGCTGGTATGAACAGAAAGCCGTCGCCGTTCTTCTTGCCCTGCTTTTCCTGGGTGTCAAGAAGATCCGCCTTGGTCCGACGCTCCCGGCTTTCCTGTCGCCAACCGTCGCCAAAGTTCTCGTCGAAAAATTCAACATCATGCCGACCGGCGAATTCAAAGCCGACATCGAAGCAATGATGAAAGGCAACTGATTCTGGTCTGTCTGTGATCGATAACGGCCCCTGCATGTGGTTAACGCCATCTGCAGGGGCTTTTTTCATCTGATTGCAGAAATGCGCTAAAAAAAAGAATCCGGGAGTATTCCCGGACTGAAAAATAAGGAGGCAAACAAATCCATGAACCCTTTCGACCGGAAATGAAGTTTCTTTAACGATTTCTTTTCCGACAGAGGCGTACAAACCCGGACAATGGCAAAGTTCGCCGTACCTGCAAAATCAGCCGTGGTTGCCGCCATACAAAAAAAAATTTCAACTTTTTTACAGTTCAATGATATCGATGGTCGCAGAGCATTTTTGCCAGGACGGCATTCTGCCGTGTGAGCCAGGATGGCGAAAGCGGCTGCAACGCCTGACCTGCCAAGATACAGTTGGAGAGAAGAAAAGGTTCCGGTTTGTCCCAGGTTTGGGGGCGTCGTTGCTGTGGCGTTGTGCTATAATGACGGCATGGAAAACCTGTTTCTTTTTGACAATGACCAGTTTATAACCACCCTGAACGATGAACAGTCGCCTGGGCACCTCGACCAGATCGAACTTTTTTACGACGACACCGAAAAGCTTTTCGATTCGATCTCTGATATCATTGCTGCCAGCCAGCTTGCGGTCACCTATGCCACGACCCGCAGCGGTGAATTCAAGGCCCTGCCGGCTGTTGAGCCTTCTGGCTGGCTCCTGCAATGGCCAACCGGTCTCAATGGCCTGAGTTGCGTGGTAAAAAGCGACGAAAGCGGAGCTCAGAACGCCCTGCAGGCGGTATTTCCATTCTGCAGCGATGGTGTAACTTATTCCTGTCGGCTCACAGGGGTCAGGCTGTTCTCGAACCGTCTCGAAGCGCAGTTGCAGGTTATGGCAGGTGAAGAAGAGGAGCTGGCGCTGACTTTCTATGACGCCCGCTATCTGTGTGACCGGGTTGTCTACCAGAAAGATGCGGTCTATTTGTTTAACCTCAGGGCGTTTGCTTACTTTTTCGCAGTCATGCCGCCCGGGCAGGATTCGGTCGACGGTCTTTGGGCGTTGCTGAACAGGCCTGATCTTGGTGCCGACCATTATGAAATTCATGGGCCGGTGCGCTCGGTTGCAGAGCTTGAACTGCCGATGCTCGGACAGAAAGTCTGGCGGGTGAGCGTCGTTATCGGCTGCTCATCAGAAATGGAAGAGCAACTGCTCGACATTCTGGTGACCGGCAAGGTTCTGGGCAATACTCCGTCACCGGTAGAAGGCAGCCAGATACGGGCGGTGGTCTGGCTTCAGGGGCATCTCTGGGGCGAAGAAAAGGCCTGATCAGTTTAGGGTTTGATTATTGTCAGCATTTTTTCGCTGCCAAGCCCATGAATTAGCGGTTTTTCGCAGCCGACGGTCTGGCGCCAGAAGTCGTCGTCTTTGAAAACATCTATCACCAGCGGGAAATCGCCATCCTGCGATACTATGACGCCTCTGGAAGACAGCTTGGGATAAACATGCTGCAGGCAGGTGCGGGTTGAAGAGGCGAGATCGACGTCGAGATAAGCGGCACAGATTTTTTCGTTGAAGCCGGGCAGGGTGTTTTCGAACCAGCCTTTGACATAGCGGCAGACAGTTGGGTCACCGTAGAGGTTGACGTTGCTTTTCACTTCATCGAGGGCGCCACAGAATTCCTTGCCCTTGAACCAGTCTTTGATCGAGCTGCCATCGATGGTCTGATCATGGTTTTCGCTGTTCTCGGGCAGACCCTCGAAAGAATCGAACACGACGAGTTCGCGCCCAAGATATTTTGCAATCAGGCTGAATTTGGCAGTGCTGCCACCTTTGAAACATCCGGCTTCTATGATGACGCCAGTCACATCTTTCGGCATTTTCAGCAGCGCGATGACGAATGTCAGAATATGACTTGGGTTGTGCGGGCAGTTAACATGGCGCGAAATCATCTGGAACTGGTTGAGAAATTCCTCGAGTTTCGCCGCTGGCAAAAGGGTTGACAACTCATGCCGTAATTTCGCCGTCTGATATGCTTCTCGAAGGTACTCTCTGATTTTTGCAAACATGTTGATTCCCTTTCGGTGTGCTCGAATCGCCTGTTCTGATCGCAGACGGTTCACCTGTGCAATATGGTCGTACCGGCACATTCTACCACGTCATCAGGATTTATGTTAAAATCGATGCGAACGAGAGGTTGACGACATGCAGGCTTTGTCGGCAGAACCGCATCAGGCAAAGGCCGGCCATCAGGTACTGGGGGAACACTCATGAGTGATACTGCTTCACCGATTACTATCAATCGCCTTATTACCGCCAATTTCTTCGGTGCTTTCAATGACAATGCCTGGAAAATGATTGTTGCATTTCTGGCCATCAAGTCTGCCACCACCGGGTTGCAGCCTGGCAGTGAACAATTCGAAAGTCTTTCGCAGCTGCAGACAACGACGACGTTTGTGGCCTTTACTTTGCCGATCGTAATTTTTTCTTTACCGGCAGGTCTACTCGCTGACCGTTTGAGCAAGCGCCGCGTCATAGTCTGCATGAAGGCTTTTGAAGTCCTGCTCATGTGTCTGGCAACCCTGAGTCTGATTTATCCGCAATATATTCCACAGCTGGTTATTCTCGGCTTGATGGGTGTGCAGACGGCAATCTTCAGCCCTGCCAAATATGGAATTCTGCCCGAGCTGTTGCCGCACGACCGGCTTTCAAAATGTAATGCTAGCCTCGAAATGTGGACTTTTATTGCTATTATTGCTGGTACGGCAGCCGGCGGCTTTCTTCTTGACATGGCCGGAGCCAGCATCTGGCTCAGCGGCTTCTGTCTGGCCGCTTTTGCTGTGGCCGGCTTTGTCGCTTCCATCGGAATTCCAGATGTGCCTGCCGCTCGAAGTGAGGGTGGTCTTTTCGACACTCTCAAGGGGTCTCTGCAGGCCATTCTTAACGACAGAGTCATCTGGCTCGCGGTTCTTGGCTCCGGTCTTTTCTGGGCGGTCGCAAGTCTGCTCGGCCAGGATATTCTGGTTTACGCTAAGGCTCTTACCCGTGGTCAGCCTGGCTCTGATACGCTGAGCGGTCTTCCCCTCGCTTTCTATGGTCTTGGTGTCGGTTTTGGCAGTGTCTGGGCCGGCCGGCTCTCCGGTCGTCTCGTTGAATATGGCCTGATTCCACTTGGGGCGATCGGCATCGGATTTTTCACCATGCTTTTCGGTCTGCTTGCCCCGGGATATCACGCAACGCTTGCGATCATGACCGCTCTTGGCATTGCCAGTGGCCTGATAGTAGTGCCTTTGAATGCCATTCTTCAATGGCGTTCGCCGGCGGAGCGCCGTGGTGGAATCATTGCCCTGGCAAACGTCTTCATTTTCGCATCTATCGTCGTTGGCTCGCTGGGAGCCGCCGGGCTTGCAATGGCCGGGCTATCACCACTCGCCATTCTGGTTTTCGCATCGATTATCACCAGCGGCGGTATGCTCTGGGCCATTTATCTCCTGCCTGATTTTTTGATCAGGCTTATTTTTGTCATCATCACTCATTTCTTCTATCGCCTCACTATAGTCAATGGCGAAAAAATACCGCTCGAAGGCGGGGCATTACTGGTTCCAAACCACGTCTCCTTCATCGACAGCTTTCTGGTAATGGCCAGCACCGACCGTCAGGTGCGCTTTCTGGTCGATGAAATCTATTACCACCATCCGATGCTGCATTGGCTCATGAAGGCCATGCATGCGATTCCGGTATCTGCTACCGGTGGCCTCAAAATTATTCTCAAAGCCCTGCGTGATGCCGGCAGTTTTCTTGACCAGGGCGACCTGGTCTGCATATTCGCTGAAGGGCAGATCACCCGAACCGGTCAGATGCTGCCGTTTCGCCGCGGTCTCGAAAAGATCGTGCGCGGTCGCAGCGCCCCAATCATTCCGGTGCATCTAGACCGTGTCTGGGGCAGCATTTACAGCCGTTCAGGCGGTCGATTCCTGACCAAACTTCCCGAAACCTATCCATATCCAGTCACTGTCACATTCGGCGAGCCATTGCCCTCAGACACTCCAGCTCATAATGTCCGCATCGCGGTTCAGGAACTTGCAACCCGTGCCTGGGAATACCGCCGGGGTGAATCGAGACCGCTGCACCATTACTTCATCCGGCGTATGCGCACCCGCCCATGGCGCATCGCTTTTGCCGATTCGTCGGGAAAATCACTGCGTCGCCTGACTGCCCTGACCAGCTCGATTGCGCTGGCCATGTCTCTCAGGCCTCTCTGGGGCGAAGAAAAAAATGTCGGTATTCTCATGCCGCCGACCATGGGCGGGGCTCTTACCAATATAGCTACCGCTATGGCCGGCAAAGTGTCGGTCAACCTGAACTTCACCGCCGGAAAAGGCGGCATGACATCGGCTCTGAAACAGGCCGACGTCAGAAGCATTATCACCAGCCGGACATTCCTTGAAAAAGCCACTGTCGAACTCCCCGAAGATGCGAAAATAATCTGTCTCGAAGATGTGATTCCAGCCATTGGTATTACAACGAAGCTTGCAGCATTGGCGGCCTCGTTGTGTCTGCCGATCAGGCTGATCGAGAAACTATGCGGCGCGGTTTCCCAACCTGCGGTCGAAGATACTGCAACGATAATTTTTTCTAGCGGCAGCACCGGTGAGCCAAAAGGCGTCATGCTTTCTCATTACAATGTCGCTTCAAACGCCGAAGCCGTTGGTCAGGCCATAACTGTCAACGCTCAGGATAGTCTTCTCGGCATTCTGCCATTGTTTCATTCTTTCGGTTACATGTCGCTGTGGTATGCGATTCGTTTCGGCATGAATATCGTCTTTCATCCGAATCCGCTCGATGCGGGAAAAATCGGCGAGATTATCGAGAGCGAGGCGATTACCTTTCTGATCGCGACTCCAACTTTTCTGCAGATTTATATGCGCCGTTGCTCGCCTGGTCAACTGGGCAGCCTGCGTATTGTTTTCACCGGCGCTGAAAAGCTGACTGAAAAACTTGCCGTCGCTTTTGAAGAGAAGTTTGGTCTGAAACCAATTGAAGGCTATGGTGCAACTGAATGCGCACCGGCCATAACGGTCAGCACCCTTGACTTCCGCGGCCAGGGAATTTATCAGTTCGGTTCCCGGCGAGGTTTTGTCGGGCATCCGGTTCCCGGTGTTTCTGTGCGTATCGTCGACCCCGAAAACGGTTCATTGCTGCCCCCCGGCAACCCAGGCATGCTTCTGGTAAAGGGGCCCAATGTTATGCAGGGCTATATCGGCAGACCTGATCTAACTGAGAAGGTGCTCAAAGATGGCTGGTACACAACCGGTGACATCGCCATAATGGACGAAAGCGGCTTCATTAAAATCACCGACCGCTTGTCGCGCTTTTCGAAAATCGGCGGCGAAATGGTGCCACACGGTAAGGTTGAAGATGCCCTGCACGAGGCTTTCGGTTCTGAATTGAGAGTGTTTGCGGTCACGGCGGTGCCTGATGACCGCAAAGGCGAATCGCTTGCGGTCGTTCATACGATCGACGAGGAAAAGATCGCCGGCGTTCTGGAAAAAATGGCTGGAATGGGCTTGCCAAATCTCTTTATTCCGAAAAGGGATAACTTTGTGAGAGTCGATAAAATACCGGTTCTTGGCACCGGTAAAGTAGATTTGCGCGGGGTTAAAGAGGTTGCGGTCAAGGCCATCGGCAAAATGGCCTGATAATTGGAGTTTCTTGTCCATTCAGGCTCTGGGAGTCGCTGCCCTGCTCTTAATGGTGACAAGCCGCTGCTGGTGCATTGCCAGTCAATGCAGGTTGAAGTTTATTTTGAGCTCAACGGCGACAGACGGCTGCCAACCGGCGGGTGGGGCGGGAAAGCGCCTGCCGACAAGCATCTGAAGAACAGATTCTGCCAGAATAGCTGGTGCCTGCCCTGTTACCATTGCATCTGTAGCCTGGCCGTCAGCTGCTATTCTGAATTTTACCTGAACCTGCCCTTCTATTCTCCCTTTTCGTGCCTCAGGGGGATACTTTTTGCCTTTTTCGAGAGATCGGCGTATCTGGGTCAGGTATCTGGCAATGGCCTTCTGCTCATCATTTGTCAGGGGCTTGCTGGTTGTGCCTGGATGAGAATGACCATTTGAAGAGTTCAAGGCTGGTGATGCCTGTGTGGCAGCAGGCGATGTTGAGCTCGATGGGCTGGCTGGCGTATATGTTGCTGAAGGCATCGCCGCTATTTGAGGGGCGGGCGGCGCGGCAGGCACTTGTGGTGTCTGCAGATTCTTTTGAGTGATGAATTCTGGCTTCCTTTTTCCAGTTATGGGCTTGCGAATTACTTTTTTTATGGGTTCAATCTTAGCTGGCTCAGCGATTTTGGGGATGGGGGCGGTCTTTTTGCTGACGGTATCGACTGGTTTGCTGATAAAGGCCTCTGTCTCTTTTTCAACCGGGGTTGGGGTGGGTTCGATTATCTCTTCAGCCTTTGGAGAAACAGTTTCTTTAGGTTTCTGATGAGCCATTTCGGGTTCTGTCGTGGTCTGCTGCGTCATTGTGGACGGCTGAAACTCGTTTGGAGATGGCTGGCCACTGGTGGTTTCAATTGGAGCCTGAGCTGCATTGCCGGCCGGGCCAGCTTCATCTGCTGCCGGAAGCACGACTGTAAAAAGCTGCAGCAATTCAGGGGCCGGCCGAACCTGCCATCCGCAGATATGTATCATCAGCATTCCGGCGAGAATCTGCAGCCCAACGGCAAGAACGATGCTCAATAGGCCGGCAAGCCTTTCGGTGTTCTGGTAGACGGAGCTGCTTTCTTTCATTGCTTTTTTTCAGGCTGCCCTGCAAAAGCGACTCTGGTTATGCCGGCTCTGCGAATCTGATCGAGGAGCTCGATCGATATACCTGCCGGCGAGCGGCGACTGGCATAAATAATTATCTGCGTATCACTGGCTGAGCTGTACATTTCTTTGATTTTAGCTGCGACTGTATCAGCAGGCATGCTGACGCCGTTAAAAGTGATCTGGCCGTTTTCAGAAACTTCGATTCGTTGCGCGGTCGTGCTGCCGGTGGTTTCTGAAGAGATGGCCGGCAGTTCAAGCGGAGTCTGAGGCAAAAAATTCTGTGTCAGAATGTAGAATAACAGCAAGGTAAAAATGATATCTGAACATGAGGTCAGATCGAGTGAAAAGCCTTC
>CAZPCO010000144.1:0-7901 GCA_964585025.1 uncultured bacterium
GCCAGGCTAGAGCTTTTGCCGTGCTGAGACCAATCAGTAAAGGCCCGAGAAGACCGGGCCCGGCGGTGACTGCCACCTGCCCGATTGCGGCATAATCAATTGCTGAAGCTGCCATTGCTTCGTCGAGCAGCGGCAGAATTGCCTCAAGATGCTTGCGCGAAGCGACCTCAGGAACGACGCCGCCAAAACGTCTGTGAATCTCGATCTGGGAAGATACAAGGCTGGTCAGCACTCTGGTGCCATTTTCGACCAGTGCTACCGAGGTGTCGTCGCAGGATGATTCAATGCCGAGGGTTATCATGATGCTTCCTTGAATTTGCGCTCAGCCTGTGAAGGAATCACATACAGCGGCAGAATGTTCAAAATCTCAGACAATGTGCGGGCAGGTTTCAGTTGCCCGCCAATGAGGATTTTGTGCAGTGAAGCCGGATCTGGTTGCAGTTCGGTCACGCCGGGCGATGAGTATCTGATGCCATATGTGTTCGGCTGACTGCCGGCAGCGGTGCGCTCGATCAGCGAAGGTTCGCCATGGATGATTCCAGGCAGGTTGGCTTTGACTTCGAAAGCTTTATCGATGAGAGTCGGCATCACCAGTCTTGCCTGGCCATCGATGCCACGATCAGAAAGTGTCTGCAGTGACCACTCGAACAGATTGACCGCCGTCAAAGGCTTGTGAGAAAGCATCGCAGTGGTGCGCAAAAACGCCGAAGCGACTCTCAGCCCGGTCAGGCTTCCGGGGCCAGTGCAGACTGCCAGCAGGTCAAGATTCTTGAGCGTCAGACCGGCATTGGCAAGCATTTCGTCACAGATCAGAGTGATGCGGGCGGCGAAGTTCCGGTCGGTATTGAAGGTTTGCTGTCGGAAGCCCATCTCGTTACCGGTCTGGGCAAAGGTGGTATTCTCAGAAGCGTCTAAAAACAAATAGTTCATGCCTGCCCATCCTTCCATTGCCAGGTGATACGGCGCCGGTGTTCATGATCTTCGTCGCACAGATCGATACAGACTTCAAGATGCGGCAGGCTGGCCAGTTCGGCAACCCGCTCGGCCCATTCGATAAGACACGGTTGCCCGGCCTTCAATATCTCGAACAGTCCGATGTCGACAACTTCTTCAAAACAGTTGACCCGGTACAGGTCGAGATGAAACATGCCACGCCCGCCACTGCGATACTCGTTCATCAACGTGTAAGATGGGCTCGAAACATTGCCGGTGATGCCCAGCCCGGCGGCAAATCCGCGGGCAAAAAGGGTTTTTCCGGCGCCGAGGGTGCCGTGAAGCAAGACCAGAGCACCCGGAAAAAGACCAGCCAGTTGACCCGCCAGGGCAAGGGTCTGTTCTGGCGCTGTGCTGATTGTTGAACCGTTTTTCTGCATCAGTCTCTGAGCTCGGTTGCGAGCACGATGTCGCGGTTGATACATGCCAGGCAGGAAAGCAGTTTGTCGCGCAGGCTCATTTCCTTGATAGCGTCGCGGATCTGGCGCAGCAAGTCGATGACCTGCCGGAAGGCTCTGATCAGATCGCCTTCAGGAATATCGGTCATGGCCATGATTTCTTCAAAGGCCGCTCCCTCGCTCCAGGCAACCATCAGATGAGAGATCCTTGTTTCGAGAGGCTTGATGAAGGGATGCTGACGCGCCAGGCTATTGATGAAGCCGCGGGCACTTTTGATCTTCTCGGGCAGCTTGGCCTGTGGACGCTGCTGGTCACCGTTGCCGGCCCTCCGGCGATGCTCGTAAACAAGCGAAAGGCAGATGGCATTCAATTCATGCTCGTTGCATTCATGGAAATAGCCGTGGAAATACAATTCGGTAACGGCAATTTCTTCAGTATGGATGCGGCTGGCCAGCTCGCCTCGCGGTAAAAGCCCCTTGTCGTCGATGTAACCGAGGCGTCTGAGCAGTTCGAGCTTGCGTTCGTAGAGGGGCAGCTGCAGTTCACCCTGTTCTTCGAGCAGACCGCGCCAGTAATCGAGTTTTTTGTCGAGCCTGGCTGTCTGATAATATCTGGCAATACAGCGGTTTCGGTTACGGCAGCGGCCGCAGATGAACGACTTTTCCTGTTCGATCAGCTCAGCGTGGGAATCAGAGAATTTTTTTTCGACTTCAGCCTGGAAAATTCGGTTCTTGCGGCCGCGCATGCCGAAGCGTATATCGTCCATCTGCCGGTTCATCGTGTCTTCGAGCTGTTCTTTCTTTTTGTAGAAAACCATGAACTCATCGAAATCATTCTTCTTTTCAGGGCAGCGCACTTCGACGCGCTCGATCTCGAGGCGAATTTTTGCTACCTTATCGGTCAGTTCGGGTAACTTTTTGTTGGCCTGAAACTGGGCAAAATTGCGCTTGAGGATCATTCTGACCTCGTCGGTCTTGTGTCCGGCATAAAGATTGAGAACGCTGTTGAATGACAGGTCGAATTGGCTTTCGAGGTTTTCGATATCGCCGTAAACCAGGTTCTGCAGTTCCTCGAAAGAAAGGTCGCGGGGAATATGCGGAACGACGACCCAGCCGGTTTTGTCGATGCCGCGGCGGCCGGCGCGGCCTGAAATCTGAGTGAATTCAAGCGCCCGCATCGGCCTGAACGTGCGGCCGTCGTATTTTTTCAGGGCGTCGTAAGCGACGCTGCGGGCCGGCATATTGACGCCGACCGCGAAGGTCTCGGTGACGAACAACACCCGCAGAGTGCGTTCGGCAAAAAGAATTTCGACGAGTTCCTTCAACTGCGGCAGCAGTCCGGCATGATGACGGCCAACACCCCTGATCAGTTCTTCTTTGAGATTCTGGGCGGTTTCAAGGTTTTGCAGCTGGTATTTTTCGATGCAGTTATCGACCATCTCCTCGATGCGGGTCTTTTCGGCCGGCGAGGTGAAATCCATTTTGTGGGCGGTATCCGAGGCGAGCTTGTCGGCCAGGGCGCGAGAAAAGACGAAATACAGAAGCGGCAGGCGATCCTGCTGACGCAGTTGCTTGATAATGTCGAAGTGCCTGAATTCGCCTTCCTTTTTCTGGCGCCGGTCGCGGGGACCTTCGCTTTCGGCAACCTTGCCGCGCACTTTTTTGCGTAGATCCTTGAAGGCCATGAGATTTTTATTGTGATAAAACAGGAATGACAGAGGCACGGCACGCTCGTTGTGGCTGATAACCTTGACCTGATGGTCGATTACCGATTCGATCCAGCGTGCCAGCTCGTCGCAGTTCGGAATCGTCGCCGACAAGGCAAGAAAACGCACGGTTTTCGGCGAGAAGATGATTGATTCTTCCCAGACGGTGCCTCGCTCGATATCGCCGAGATAATGAATCTCGTCGAAGATAACGTAGGAAACGTCGGCAATGGCTTCAGGATCTTCGATTGCCATGTTGCGGTAAACTTCGGTAGTGACGATAAGAGCCTGAGCATCACGATTGATTACGACGTCGCCTGTTAAAATGCCGACTTTGTCACCATACAGACGGGAAAAATCACGATATTTCTGGTTTGACAGCGCCTTGATCGGTGAAGTGTAGATAATGCGCTGGTCGGTTTTGAGAACCTTCTCGATAAGGTATTCGGCTACCAGGGTTTTACCTGAACCGGTCGGAGCTGAGAGAACAAGTGAATGGCCATTTTCGATCTCGGTGATAGCCTGTATCTGAAAGTCGTCGAGAACGTAATCACGGTATTTGACGTTAAGTTCCATAATGGTGCAATTTTCTTTCTGTAGTCGTGATGATGCCAACCCTGCCGCTTGATCTGCCCGGTATTATACCCTGTCAGGCCTTCCTGCCGCAAGGTTTTATCTGCGGATGGTCATTCGGAATAAGCCTGGCGGGTCTGAGTGTCGTAAACTATCTTTTGCCCTTTGAGAATCCGAGGTTCCATCTGCCCGGTCTTCTCATTTTTCTGCCTGGTTTCGAGAACCGCATTGCCGCTCAGAATCGCCAGTGATTTATCCTTCAGGTAGTCGAGGCGATTGCCGTGGCCATAACGCTCCTGATCTCTTACTTTAACATTGCCGCTGAAAATCATGCGTTTGCTGTCGCGGAACCCCAGCATTTCATCAGCAGTTATCACCGCCCAGGTATAGGTGGCCAGATCCCAGGTTCGTTCTTCTATGCGCAGATGCACACTGTCTGAGGCATTGAACTGCCCGTTGTCGCTGTCATAAAAAATGTTGCGGGCCTCGAGGTTGGTTTCGCGAATCACTTTCTGCCCCGGAATGGCTTCGCGGCGATACAGTCTTGGGGTCAGGCTGGCCAGCATCCAGCGGGGTGAACTGTTGACCAGAGCGCGGTTGCAGGTCAAAATGTCGCTCTCGCGGGTTGCTTTGACGTTACCTTCAAGAATCGCCTGATCGTTCCGAACGCTCATGGTATTGGCGGTGATGATTATGTCGGGCGGAGTAACGGGGATGCTGAATGAATCTGAAGCCGGCACAAAGTCGTCGGCCAGAGACGCCACTGCCAGCAGACAGAACAGCAGAAATGCGAATGTTTGTTTATTTGCCATTGTAAGGTATTATACTGATCGGCTCATCTCAATTCAAGCGCCCTTGTATGCAAAACCATCCGCTGCGCCCCACGGGCATCGATAGTGCCAGTTGTCCTGCAGATGTCATGGCGGGCGAAGCGAAATGGCAGGTGGCAGGCTATGTCATTGCGAGCGAAGCGAAATGGCAGGTGACAGGCGCTATGTCATTGCGAGCGAAGCGAAATGGCAGGTGACAGGCTATGTCATTGCGAGCGAAGCGAAGCAATCTCTGGCTGTTAGAATGAGACTGTTTCGTCGCTCTGTTCCTCGCGAGGGCCATGAATGGCCGGTTTCCAGAGCCTCAGGAATGCGGCGAAATGGCCAATGGCAGACCTGTGTCATGGCGAGAGAAGCGAAACAATCCAGAATGCCAGAGTAATTACATGTCTCAGAATAAGCAGAAAATATCGCCAGAAAATGCCGGGAATTCTAAATCCTGGCAGAGGAGTGCCCTTGCCCTCCAGATCATCGCTGTCATTATGCTGTTCTGGAGTCTGATCGGGCAGATCAGGCCGCCAGACGCTATTGAAATTCTTATTCTGACCGGCCCGGAAGGGGCTTTTCTCGCTGTTTTTCTCTGCCTTTTCGTTGCCTGCAGATATATTCGCCTGCAGCGCAGTCTGCCGCTTCTTCTAACCCTGACCGCCTCGCTGGCAGGGCTCGTTCAAAGCCCGGGCAGTTCTGGAATCATCCCCTGGCTGTTGCTGCTGGTCGCTGTCGCTGCGGCCGTGCTGATGGCTTTCGAACATCTTCTGTTGAGGTTTGACCAGCGATTTTTCCTTCCGGCATTTTTGGTGAACGGCGGCATTATTGTCTGGCTCTACCTTGACCGCATGTTTTACACGGTCAGCAAGACACATCTCAGTTCAAACCATCTGCAGCAGATTGCTCTGATTTATAACGATCTTCTCGAGGCGGTCAGCTTTGCTGGAAAAGGCTATCTGATACTGTTGGCAGAAGCGGTGGTTTTCATTTTCGCCGTCATTCCGGCCGCAATGTTTCTCGAGCGGGCTGCAAAACCTGCCGGCAGAGAAGGATATAAACGACTGTTGCTGAATTTTGGGGTTGCATTAACGGTTCTTTTTCTCGCTTTCATGCGTTTCGACAGTATCTGTGCCGGCATGCCGGTTTACGAATATCTGCCGCTGCGTCTCGATCTGGGCGTGCTGGCGGTTCCTGATCATCCGGCTTTGCGCGCTGCCCCTGAGCTGCATGATCTGCTGCAGGTCGATATCGATGTCGACGACCAGCGTTGTTATCCCGCCAATATCTTTGGGCCGGTAATCGGCAGCTCGACGCCGAATCTGGTGATGATTTCGGTCGAAAGCCTGCGCCGGCAGGAATTTGTCTCTGCCATGCCCAGAACCAGAGCCTGGGCAGAAAAGGGGCTGTGGTTGACCTGTCACCAGTCGGTAACCAACATCAGTCTCAGCAGCTTTCACAATATTTTTCAGAGCTCTTTTCCGTTGAATCTGCCTTTTTCAGAACATGAAAACAGGGATATTCCTTTTCAGAAACATCTTGCAGCAAATGGTTTCGAGCATTCGCTTATTCTTTCTTCGTCGATGATTCTTGAGCGCGCCAGCTTCTGGGTTGGTAATCTCGATCTGGTGAAGGTTGACAGACAATGGCAAAGCATTCCGGCAGTGCTCGACAGGTTGCTGGCGGTTCTCAAAACGCCCGGTAGAAAAGCAATTCATACATATCTTTTCAATCTGCATTTCAATTATTATTACCCGCCTGAAGCCGAAAAACATCTGCCGGTGCTGCCGGAAGACGTCAATCTCTTCCTTCTGCAACCAGATGGCGAAAATCTTCAAGCTCTTAGAAACCGTTATAACAACGCTGCGGGGTATACTGACCTTGTTCTTGCCGATTTTCTCGATCGCGCCGAGGCTGCTGGTCTCTTTGCCAACACTCTTTTCGTCATTTTCGGCGACCATGGCGAGTCGCTTGGCGAAGCCGGTTTTATCACCCACGCCACTGGCCCGCATGTTAAACAGTTCGAAGTGCCGGTAATTTTCCTCGGAGCCGGTGTGGAACCGCGGCGCATTACCATGCCCACGACCCATGCCGATCTGTTGCCAACTATCTGCAGACTGATGGGCGTCGAGATGCAGGGTTCTTTCGGCAGCAGTTACGATACCCCGCATGATTGGCCAATTTTGCAGCTCGATGAGTCGGTAAGCGGCCGAATCATTGTCAGGCACTCTGATTACATGAGCATCTTCGATCTGGCCGACGGGCGCCAGCTCAAATGGCTGGCAACCGTGTCGAACGAATTCACCATCGACTCTTCGGTTGCCGGGTTGTATACTGCCTCATCTTTTGCCGGCCTTGCAGAAGTCATTAAGAACGACGTCGCTTTCATCATCAGCAGAATCGGTCGTCGGTAACCCGGCATTATCCCGACAAAGGTGTCGTGAAATTTAAGGAGGCGAAACTTCGCCGGTCGCTGAGCGGAGTCGAAGCGACCATATCGGCCCTTCGACCGGCAAGAGACGTCTAAGGAGTCGGGGCACGGCATTGAGAAATTTTTACCGGTTTTCGGTGCAGCAGGAATGGCAGTTTGCACGCGGTAAAACCAATGCTTTTTTGCGCTGCGTGCTGGTGTGGCTGTGCATAGTGCTTGCGAAATTTCCCGGCTGATGGTATAAAATGCACACCTAAATTTTTTGCAGGAGGCCCACTTTTAATGAAGCCTATTCGAACCTTTATCGTGGTTCCAAGTTTGCCAGAGCCGCTGGCCCCGCTCAAGGACCTCGCCTACAACCTCTGGTGGTGCTGGAACCCGGAAGCTATTGCTCTGTGGCGCCGTCTGGATCCGGTACAATGGGAAGCTACCTACCATAACCCGGTCAGAATGCTCGGTGCGATTTCGCAGGAGCGGCTCGAAGCCAAGGCCCGTGACGAAGCTTTCCTGGCTAATCTGCAGCGTGTTTACGAAAGCTTCAATCAGTATATGAACGATCATCAGACCTGGTATGCCAAGAACCATGGTGGTTTTATCGACAAACCGGTCGTCGCTTATTATTCTGCAGAATTCGGTCTGACCGAAAGCGTCAGGCTTTATTCGGGCGGTCTCGGCATGCTCGCCGGCGATCATCTCAAATCCGCCTCCGATCTTGGAATTCCGCTGGTTGCGGTTGGCATGCTCTACCGGGTCGGCTATTTCCAGCAGAAGCTGAATGCCGGCGGTTACCAGCAGGAAGTCTACCCGGAAAACGACTTCCATAATATGCCGGTTGTGCCGATGCTCGATGGCAACGGCAATCAGATGAAAATCACCGTTCAGTTGCCCGGTAGAACTCTGTTCTGCCTGCTCTGGAAACTGCAGATCGGTCGCGTGCCTCTCTATCTGCTCGATACCGATACCCCCGAAAATTCAGCCGGCGACC
>CAZPCO010000145.1:0-7900 GCA_964585025.1 uncultured bacterium
TTTTCCAGGGCTCTTCTTGCGTTTTCACCATATCTCAGTTGTTTTGCGGCCATTGTAAAAATCTCCTTGGATTGATTTTGAACTTGATTTATTCGACGGCGAGAATGTCGTCTTCTTTCATGATCAAATGTTTTTCGCCTTCGATCATGATTTCGGTACCAGCCCATTCAGTAAAAATGACGCTGTCGCCCTTTTTTACCTGCATTGGAATGACTTTGCCTTTGGTGTCGGTGAGTCCGCGGCCAACAAACACGACTTTGCCGGTTTTGGGGCGGGCTTTGGAAGCTGTATCCGGAATGATGATACCGGTGGCAGTCTTCTTTTCAGCTTCGGTCACCTTTACGACGATGCGATTACCCATCGGGGTGAGGTTCATGATGTCCTCCTTGCAAAATTTTCAGATTGCTGATGTTGTTAGCACTCGATATTGTTGAGTGCTAACAATATATAAACAAACTTTTGTTGATAATAAAGTCTGGATTGTAGGCAAAAATGAGAATTATTGGTGAAATATGTAAGTCATTGGCAAAAACATTAAAATATCTCCATAAATCGTGCGTAATCTTGAAAATTAGCGGGATGATAGCCTGGAGAGCATGGCAAGTGAAAAAAGGCGCAACTTTTTTCTGTCTGGTGCCGTATTATCTATAGAGTTCGTTGCAGGAAATCGTTGTTAAACGCAAATTCTGTCAGATTTTGAGCATGGGTACCGGTCTGATGCTTAACAAAAATCAGAGCCGGGCAGCATTCTTTACTCTTGCACTGATTTGCCAACTGAAGTAGACTTGCACTATCAGAGAAGATTTTTGCAATATTTCCCGAACCATGGGATTGCTCCGGTTCGCCCGTAATGGAATTTGATTGTTGAGCGAGGTCGAAGCGCCTGCCGGTCTTTCGACAGGCTCAGGAACATGGCGCATTCGAGAATCGAGCGGATTTAGCCAGGAGCCTGCCAGTATGGCGGCGTGGTTCTGGCAACGGTATGGTAGCTGGCGTGAGTAAGAATTCAAGATATTGCAAATCTTTCAGAGGTCACACGGAGGAACCACTCAGAAATGTCCGAAATGTCCGAAAACCAGGGGCCGAAACAACTGCTGAAGAAAATCGACATGAGCGATGTCCGGGTGCTGGTCATCGGAGTTGTTCTGCTCATCGTTCCGGTTGTAGTCCTCATATATTTTTCCAGCGGTGCCAGTTCAAAAAAGATCAGCCAGGAAAAAATGAAGACCATGGTAGTTCGTAAGAACGTTTTCAATTTTGGTTCTTCGCAGGCTGGTTCGAGCGGATCGACTTCGTCTTCGCATGCACGGGGCAAGGGCTCCGGCTGGTTTTCTTCTTCCTCTCCTGAAAAGCAGGTCGCTAACGAACTCGAAGAAGCTTTTAAACTGGTGAAGCGCAGCCAGGCAAGTGAAAGGTTTCCGCCAGGCACGACCGAAGAGCAGAAAGATGCCTACCGGGCGGAACATCACCCACTTCTGGTCGAAGGCCGTGGTGAAATGGAAAAGGGAAATTATATACTTGCAGAAAGCCTGCTTCTCAAGGCATTTGAAGAGTCCGCCGGCAATGCTTTCCAGCAAGTTTACACCATGGGAGCCCTTTGTGAACTTTACGAACTCACCCAGGACCAGAAAAAACTTGAAGCCGCGTTCAAGCAGTTCATGGATCTAGTAGCCAAATTGCCGCCGGATTACGGTGGCGGCGATCTGGCGGCATCAGTGCGCAATGCTTACATGGCATTGAAGCAGTTGCAGGAAAGTGCTGATCCGGCTAAGGTCGCTCAGGGTCTTGGTGATGTCGAAGCGGTTAAACAGGGAGCCATCCCGACCGGAAAAGTTTCTCAGGGGCTTGGCAAAAGCCTTTACAGTTTTCCGGCCAAATTCGAATAGGGCGGGGGAGGCAGTATGAAAAAATCTGATCGCAAGGGTAGCGCATTTATCATCGTTATCGGCGTACTCGGGGTAATCCTTTTTGCCTCCACCATGTTTATGAGTTCAACGGTCGAAGAAGGCCGTCAGACATCACTTTCCGTCAGAGGTCTGCATGCCAACAGTCTGGCTGAAGCAGCCCTGGAACGAGCGATGCGCATGATCGCTGATACGGTCAACGATGTTGACCCGGCCAAAGTTACCACCAAGGACATGGCGGTTAAGCTGCGCCTTCCCGGCAAGGCGAAGGCCGGTGTCACACTTGGTCTGGCAAGTAATCTCGGCTCCGATGAACAGCTTGAACTCGACAGCATCGCTGCCGAAGAGATCATCCTGACCAAAGACGACCTGCAGGAAGGCGTCGACAACAAGGAGCTCGATGCTCTTGTGGCGTATATGACAACCGAGGGTGCCAAAGACTACGATGTCAAGGTGACGGTCAAGATCGATAAGGCCTTCAGGGTCTCTCCAGGTAATGATTACAGTGATTTCAAGGTTCCCGGGGTCGACATTTCCTGGAACCTTCGCCCGGACGTTAAGAATTTTCTAGATGGCAACGGCTATTCACCATTTGAAATAGGTTTTCCTAAAGACATGTCGTGGCTGGATTTTTCCATTCCGATAAAAATCGGGCCGATAACTCTTGTAAACATCAATCTTACCGGGGTTGTCGACAAACTTATGCCAAAAATCAACGTTGCCGGCAAGGAAAGAAGTTTCAAAGAGCTTACCAGTCTTGACTTCTTTGCCGACATGCTGGTTAATCAGCTGTTGGGCGGCGGTAAGAAGCGCTATCCGATCGAAATCAAGTTCGACAGCATACCCATGCCCAAGGATGTCGCCGCACTGTGGCCTGCCGGCGTTACTCTCACCCCGACTCTCGACCAGGGCCAGTATCTCGAAAAATATGGTCAGATCAAGCTTGAATGTGAAGCATCGATTACCTACCAGGACAACTACAAAGCGACCCGGCGGGTTTCGGCGGTGAAAGATTTCAAGACCGCCGACTGTGAGCCGCCTGCTCCCATGTACAGCTTCTTTCTGGCCAATCTCAATAACGAATTCATTTCTTTTAATAACTATGGTGGCACCTTCGTGGTAAACAATTTTGACTATTCAGGCACCTTCTCGAAAGTTGTCGAAGTTTTTACCGGCCCAAAGGAAGTCTCCGAAGAAGAACTCAAGAAGCGTGAATTTCCTGGTCTGATAAGGGTTAACTACACTGATAAGAGTTCTGATGGCACAAAACCCCTGATCTGTAACGTCGCATTGATGGGTGACTGGGGCGCTCCCCCGGTAGCCGGTGATAAATCCGGTGCAGTCAAGAACATTTTTCAGGGTATCGAAGCGCTGATGATTCTAAATACCAAAACCAAAATGGCGGTAGCTGGCGGCAAATACAATATCAATGCCGAAATCACCAAGAAAGATACCGAAACCAATATCGCCGTGCCGGTCAAGCTTGCCGGCAATGCAAATCCTCAGACCACCGATTCACCGGTTCTGACGCCTGGCAAATACGGCGTTGATTTTGCTACCAAAAATGACGGATTGTCATATGCCAAGGCTTCTGAATATCTCAAGGGGCTGGTCGCACCTGGTAAGCTCAATCTGGTTCCTGATGTCGGCAAAATGAGCACCAACGTGCTGGCGCTTGCGGTCACCCTGGCTCTCAAGCCGATGGTCGATGCATCCCCGCTGGCGAAAAGTCTCGTGTCGGTACCTGACTGTTTCCAGAAATGGGAAATGCCTTATATGGGCACAGGTAATTCCTTTTACACGATTCCGACTACTGGCACCGGCGCCAACAAAACCAGATTTTTCGGGTATGGCGGCATTCACCCGACTCTGACCCGTGAAGTCGAAGGCAATGTTCTGAAAAGGTCGCGGCAGTGGCAGATGTGTATCGTCGGTATGAGCCCGACCGACCGCCTGCCGTTACTGCCTTTCCCGCCGGTATATCTGCCGCCTCCGCCACTGGTCATACCCATCTGGAAGGCCCAGGAAATCCTGACCAAATACGACTACAACCTCGAACCGCTGAAGGCCAATTCTGAGTCTGGCAAGGCCGATTACAAGACTTACGAATACGATCCGTCACTGCTCGAAAACATGCCGCCGAATCTGTATACCAGCGAACAGTATGCCAAGAAGGCAACCTATTATTACGAGAATGCCGATGCCTTTATCGAAGATCTGCCAAACCGCATGACAACCGTAAACGGCAAAAAGGTATTCGTTCTCAATGGTGTTACCTACATTTCCGGGTCGGTAGGCTCGCCATCGAGTCCATTCAATTCTGCTGAGACTGATTTTTACGTTCTTGGCAAAGGCATGATCGTCTGCAGTGGTAATTTCTTCCTCGGTTCAAATATCAAGGTACTCGATCGTTCCGAAGACGATCTGACCGTTTTCTCTCTTATCGTCCGCAATGGTGGTCTGCTGGCTCTTTCGGGTGGCAAGCAGTATGAGGTCGAAGGTTCACTCTATACCGACAAGGGTATTTACTGCCATGCCGATTCAAGCCTCAGGATTCAAGGCAACTGGGTTACCAACCAGTTCAACAAGGCGGCCATGGGCGGGACGGTCGCCATCGACTACGTATCTTCCCGGGTCAGGAACTCGCTGGGAAGCCTGCACCCGGTAAGGGGTAAATTCGATCCGAAGCGCTATCATGTTTCATTCAGCCCGCTGTGGGCATCCTGGAGGGCAAATTAATCGTGCTTAGATTGAACGACAGAGGGTTGACACTGCTGGAAATCGTCATAGCCTCTTTAATTCTGGCGATTGCTTTCATTCCGATTCTGCGTCTCGTTGATTTTGGTTCGGTTTCAACCGCGAAGATCGGTCACTACGCCAAGGCGACCAGACTGGCGCAGGAGTTGATCGAAGAATGCAAGCATGTTCCATTCAAGGTTTATCAGAAGCATTACAGCGATCTGGCAAGTGGCAACACTTTCGATGTTCACCCTCAGTTCTACAAGGAAACTGCGAAAAGCATCGAGAGCTTTTTCAAGGACAATGTCGACGCTCTCAAGGATTACGGTTGTACCGCAACTCTCAAGGCCAAGAAGAACGATCTTGACCAGATAGTTGAGGTCTGGTTCGAGGTTGAGATATTCTGGCGTGACAAAGGTAAGAAGGAAGACGAAAGATTTGGACGTCGGGTTGTGCGGGCCGGCAATGCCTATTACAACTCTGAGGCGATTTAAAGGGGGTAAGTCATGGAAAGTCGCAGAAACAAAGGCTTTACACTGGTTGAGGTCATGGTCGCCGTTTTTCTGTCGACCATTGTGCTTACCGCCATCTATGGTGTCTGGATACGCGTTCAGCGCGAGATTTCGCGATCAAATGCCCGCCAGACGCTGCAGAGTGAATTGAGAACTGCCGCCAATTTTCTCCAAAAGGATCTGAAGTCGATCAAAGAAGGTAGTTTTGAAGCGCCAGGCGGTCAGGCAGCCGATGGAACTTCTTTGCACGTCATGTTTGAAAGGTTCAAAGATACCGAAGACGGTAAAATCGCTCAGGATGCCGTCGAAAAGGTTGAATACCGTCTCAGCGACGGGCTGCTGACCAGAAAAAGCGAAACGGAAATGAAAATCCTTTCCGTACATGTCGACAGCATGCAGATTACCAAATCAGTTGATGCTGCAGATCTTGGGGCCGGAGACCTCGAAACTACCGATGAAGATTTCAAGGCAGGTCGTGAGGCCAAGCTTGAGATCAACATCGTTGGCCGCAAGAATATTCCCGGTTCACGCGAAGAAATGTATCATGTCGAGCGCACTTCCGTGGTAATGCGCGATGAATATTATAAAAAGACCAACAAGAATTTCGTTTCAAATTTCGACCTCGCGAAGCTCGAAAAGGATGAAATCGTCGAGACTGATGCTTCCCAGGACGCCAATTTCGGTCCGGGCGGTGCAATGAATGAAGAACAGCTGCGCAGTCTCAATGACGACCAGCTCACCGGCCTCGAAGAAACCCAGAAAGATTTGATTCAGCAGGCCAAAGACTCGATCAAGGAAATGAACACGAGCATCGACGATACCGATACCGGTGAAAGCGGCTGGGATAAGTTCTGGGGTGGGGTCGCTTTCTGGTCGACTTCTGAAGGCGAAAAGGTCAGAGGCATGCGTTCAGACCTCGAAAAGGCCGACACCCAGGAAGACGTGAAGAAAGTTCTCGATAATCTCGGAACTTACACCAAAGACAAAGAAGAAGAATTTCTCGGCAAATCGGTGCCGGGTTACTCTTCGATGAGCGCTGCGCAGAAAGACCTTTATAAAGAAGCCTACGAAATGAAACTGCAGGATCGCACCATAGATGGCAGTTATCAGGAGCAGGTCAAGCAGGCTGAGAAAGATGGCAAGACCGCGCCTGAAAAGCCGGTAAAGATCATCGACATCGCAACCGGTATCGCCGAGGGCGAAGGGTCCAAGACATATGAAGATGAAAGCGGCAAATCGGTGCAGATTTCGACTGAATCGAGCAGCACCCGCACCACAGCCGAACTTAAAAATGCCTATGACAATATCGATCTGAGCTGGATGGGCGAGTTCAACAAAGAACCCGAAGATGTCGGCATTTATAATGCTGCCAAATCACTGATAAGTCAGGGCAAAGCAAAATTGAATGTAATAGAAATGCGTGATACTTCCGAAGATAATGTTGAATTGATTCAAAAGGTTAAGGCCACCAACTAACCTGTCTTTTCGGAAGGGGTGCCATGCGTTCGGTCATCAGCCTGTTCGGGTTATTTCTCCTGGTGTTTTTCCTCATACTGGCAACGGGCTGTGGCAGTACAGACGGCGGCATTTCAGACTGGCAGAAAGAACCGACGATTACGGTCGTTTCGAACATCAAAGGGAAAATTCTGCCACCCCCTGCAGGTGCTTCGGTGCGCGGAGCTTTTTCGCTGCTTTCTACCGAGGGCACCCGGGTTTTTGTCGAGGATAGGCCTGATTTATATGCCAGCGCCGATGCCAATGGCGATTTCATTATCCGCAATGTGCCGGCCGGCCCGGTCAGACTGGTAGCGCACCAGGTTTCGGGCACGACTCCATATCGTCAGAGATCTGATCTCATCAATCTCACCGGCAAATTTGAAACCCAGGTGGTGCCCGAACCCATTGTTCTCGAAAACGCTCCTTACAGTATCAATGTTACGGTCAGCGATGTAAACACGGGTGCCATTCTCAATGCGAAGATCAGGGTCTGGGGTTTTGAATTCACGACCCTGAATGGCAGTGCCGATGTTGGCCCGTTTCCGGGTGGCACTGGAAGTAAAGAACTCAGGGTCGAAGCAATCGGGTATAATGGAGCCACATTTCTGGCAGGCTTCAGCGATACGAAAAAGGCCAAACTTTACGTCAAGCTGACACCAACCACTTCTACCAGCGGCAATCGAGCGCCGTTCGTCGAAATTGAACACGCGGCCAGTTCGGTTAGAACCAATGAAAGCATCGGCCTTGGCGCTTCTGGCGTCGATGCTGACGGCGATCCCATAACCTGGGCCTGGTCAACTTCTGCCGGCGGTAAGTTTTCCAATGATCGCGGTGCTTCGACTGTTTATACGGCTCCGGCAGCTTCAGGGGTGGTAGATATTACTCTCAGCGGTCGTGATGATGATGGTGCCGAGGGCAAAGCGGTATTGCGCCTGGTTGTTGAACAGGGCAGTTCAATCGGGAGCAATCCATACAACCGGCCGCCTCTGGCAGCTTATGACCCGGTACCGATAACTCTGAGTGAAAACCAGAGTGATGGAACCGTATTGCGCTGGGCTGCAACCGACCCTGACGGTGATGCTGTGAATTTCGACGTTCTTTTTGCCGCTCAGGGCAGCGATATGAAGGTTGTGGCGCAAAGGCAGACTGAATCTGGTTACAAAGTCAGCGGTCTGCTGCCGTTTACAACTTATTTCTGGCAGATAATTACCCGCGACATTTACGAAGCGGTTACTCCTTCTCCGATCT
>CAZPCO010000146.1:0-7889 GCA_964585025.1 uncultured bacterium
GTGTGTTCTGATCTACGGTTCCCATTTTCTTTATCAGTCTTTGGGTGTCGAGACTTTTTATCTGCAGAAGGTCAAGGGTAGAGTCTTTTTGCAGCCCATTTTCGGTAGTCATGGCAAGAAAAACATGCCATGGATTATGAGCAAACTCTGGTCGCCAGCCGGTTATCGGAACAACCAGCCGCAGGGGCAGAATTCCGAGAGAATCGACACTCAAAACCATTGCCGGGCGAATTTTTTTTATTTCTGCCCCAATGGTCGGGTCAAAATTGACCAGCCAGATTTCACCGCGGCAGGGTCGCACCGGGTCAATACTCATACAGGTCGCTTTCAGAACCGCTAAACTCGTCGTTGTTCCCGTAATAGGATTGCATTTTTTCCGCCCGGGCACGCAACACACTCTCTCTTGCGTCAGGTGCAAGCAGAAGCAGTTCGTCTCTGGATAGTTCGCTGCTTTCTTTCCTGCCGGCAAGCCATTCGCGTATAATTGTCTCGATCTGCCGATTGATCGACTGCTTTTCGCGGGCAGCGACAATTCGCAGCTTTTCAAGCAACTCTACCGGTAAATACAACCCATGCCTGATGTGAGTAGACATATATTTTGCCCTCCCTTATAAATATACGCTACGTTGCGTATATGAGTCAAGTTTCCCCTCAATAAAAAAACTGGCGGCCTATTTATCAGGTTCGTCGTAGCGTTTCTTGAGCGCCTGGATATCCTGCCACATCTGCCAGTTGGGGCTGCCCTTTTCGCGGTCGGTAGACCTGATCAGGTAGGAGGGATGGTACATGGCCATGGTCGGGATACCGAAAATCGAGGTAAACCACTGACCATGAATGCGGGTGATGCCGGGGGAATCAGGGCCGATGACGAATTTGACCGCGACGTTGCCGAGGCAGGCAATGAGTTTCGGTTCGAGCAGGCGCAGCTGCCGCTGCAGGAATGGTGTACAGGCAAGCATTTCGGTGAGGGCCGGGTCGCGGTTTTCGGGTGGCCGACACTTGAGGATATTGCAGATGTAGACTTCTTCGCGCTTGAAGCCGGCGGCGGCGAGAATTTTGTCGAGGTGCTGGCCAGCGCGGCCGACAAAGGGAATGCCGCTCGCATCTTCGTCGGCGCCAGGAGCTTCGCCGATAAAAACGAGTCTGGCGTGTGGGTTGCCGACGCCGGGTACGGTTTTTTTGCGGGTTTTACACAGATCGCACTTCTGGCAGGCAGCTACTTCTTCAATGATTTTTGTGAGTGAATCGTCAGGAATCTCAGGCAGAGGTTTAAGTCTTGCGGTGCCGGTTTTTGCAGCCGGCGGAATGGCTGGATTTGGCGGGGCTGGCAGCGTCGGCGCCGGGTTGGGTGCGGTTGTTACTGGCTTGTCTGGAACCGGGCGCAGGTGCGATGGCGTAACGGGCCGACGTTCGGCTGGCGCTGCAGGTATCGATTCGGGTACAAAAGCGAGCAGATCGAATTCTTCACCGGGTTCCGGGGCGGTGATTTCGGTCTCATAGCGGCCATCATGGCCTGGCGGGGTGAGAAGAGCGATCAGATCGACCGCTTCGATCGGTTCGTCGTCGCCCGCGTCTTTCTTTTTACCTTTGGCCATGTCAAACCGTCCGGATAATATTGTGGTTCAGAGAGCCATTCGGCTGTGAGTCGCACCGGCAAAGGCCAGCAAGATCACCGGCCGGCCGGGTTGTCGACGCGGTAAGCTCTGGTAACGCCAATTACACGGGAAATGGCACGAATAAGACCATCGAGCATGCCTGAATCACGAACTTCGATCGAGAAGTCGAGAACGCCGGTTTTCTGCTTCGTCGTTTTGGCTGAAGCAGAATGAATATTGATGCCCTGATTGGCGATAACACTGGTAACAGAGTTGAGCATGCCTTTGCGGTCGGTCGTTTCGATGCGGATTTTGGCAAGATAATCGCTGCCATCGCCAACTATCTCATCGACAATGCCGAGATCCCATCTGACGTCGATCAGGCGCCCTTCAGTATCGTTCTGCAGATTGCGGGCGTTCGGGCAGTCGCTTTTGTGAACGGTGACACCGCGGCCACGGGTGATGTAGCCGATGATCTGGTCGCCTGGAATCGGGTTACAGCAGCGCGACATCTTGATCAAAGCATCGTCGAGACCGCCAACGATAATACGCGGGCCTTTGCTGGCCTTTTTGCGGGCTTTTTCGCGCCGGGTAAGGTTTTTGGCTACGGTCTGCGGTTTTGGCAAAGACCTGGTGATCAGATCGGGAAACAGTTTGCCGACTACCTGCTGGGCTCTGATTTCGCCGGCGCCGATGCCGGCGTAGAGCTCTTCAACCGATGGAAATCCGAGTTCCTTGACTTTGTTGTTGAAGCCACCGGTCTTGAAGGTTTTTTCTGTCTCGCGGTCGCCGCCAAGCTTCTGAAATGCTTCGAGAAAGTCGCGCTCACCGCTGATGATGTATTCGTCGCGAAATTCCTTTTTAAGCCAGATGCGGATCTTGCGTTTAGCGCTGGCACTGCCGACGATTTTCAACCAGTCGCGGCTCGGGCCTTTCTGGTTCTTGTTGGTCAGAATCGAAACGATATCGCCGTTCTGCAGCCTGTATTCAAGCGGCACGATGTGCCCGTTGACCTTGGCGCCGCAGCAGCGATGGCCGATGTCGGTGTGAATGGTGTAGGCAAAGTCGATCGGGGTGCTGCCATTGGGCAACTCGATGACATCGCCCTTGGGAGTGAAAACGTAGACGTGGTATTCGAAGAGTTCAACCTTGACGGTTTCCATGAATTCGGAAGCGTCTTTGACGTCCTGATACCAGTCGATGAGATTGCGCAGCCATGAAAGTTTTTCTTTATAATCGGGAGCGCTCTCTTTGCCTGCGGTTTCTTTGTAGTCCCAGTGGGCGGCGATGCCTTCTTCGGCGATGCGGTGCATTTCTTCGGTTCTAATCTGCACTTCTAGAGGCTTACCGTCGAAGATGACCGTTGTGTGCAGCGACTGGTACATATTGGGTTTTGGCACGGCAATGTAGTCTTTGAATCGGCCTGGAATAGGTTTCCAGTATTTGTGAACCATTCCGAGGGCTGCATAACAGTCTTTGACCGAGTCGGTGAGAATGCGAATGCCGAGAAAATCGTAGAGGCCATCGAGGCCGGTGTTGTATTTGATCGTCTTGTTGTAGATCGAGTAAGCCTGCTTCGGGCGCCCGCTGATCTTTGCCTTGATGTGGAATTCATCGAGGTGCTCATCGATCTGATGCATTGCTTCCTTGAGCTTGGTTTCGCCTTCAAGACCGGTAGAATTGAGAAATTCATAGATCTCTTTGGCCTTTTCAGGCTGCAGAAAGCGGAAAGAGGTTTCTTCGAGTTCTGACTTTACCTTATTGATGCCGAGACGGTGGGCGAGGGGAGCGTATATTTCGAGGGTCTCACGGGCAACGTACTTTTGCTTGACTTCGGGCAGGAACTGCAGAGTTCTGATGTTGTGCAGCCGATCGGCAAGTTTGATTAGAATGACGCGCACGTCATTGGTCATCGCGAAAAGCATTTTGCGGAAATTGGCAGCCTGGGCTGCTGAAGCCGAGCTGAAAAACATTTTGTTGAGCTTGGTGACGCCTTCGACAAGCTGCGCCATGACCGGGCCAAACATGCTTTCGATATCGGCGCAGGTGACCGGGGTGTCTTCGACGACGTCATGCAGCAGGGCTGCGCAGATTGAAGTTGAATCGAGCTTCAGTTCTGCGGCTACGATCAGCGCAACCGACTCGGGGTGAAGAAAATAGGGTTCACCGGAGGCGCGAAACTGGTCTTTGTGGCATTCTTCAGCAAACCGATAGGCCTTTTCTATGCGGTCCAGATCTGCGTCAGGATTGTATAACTTTACCGCGGAAAAAATCTGTTCGAGAGAAATGGTTGATCACCTGCTGCTTTCGGCTGGAGAGGCAAAGCTGGCTACAGCTTCCTCGAGGCTCTTGAGCACCACAAAATGATGGGTGAACTGAGTTATGAGAAATACCCGGCGCATTTTATCGTTGAGATTGATCAGACGCAGATCGCCGCTTTTGGCGCGGGTGTTCTTGAGGCCATGCACGAGAACGCCCATGCCTGCCGAACTCATATATTTGAGGTTGACCAGATCGATGACGATGCGGCACTGGTTCTGCTCGCACAGTTGATCGATCTTGTCACGCAGCTGGTCTGAATTTTCGAATGTTATTTCGCCGTTGATGGCGACGACGACAACGCCGTTTTCATGCTGCTGGCTGTCAATGGTAAGACTCATGAAAACTCCAGTGTTAAAAGGATTATCTAGCAGCCTAACACCAATGTACCCGCAGGTCAAGCTTCGGGGTCGATTTCAACCGGAAATCCGGATTCCTGAAGACAGAGGTGGTAACTAAGCGATTCCAGCTCGGTGGTCAGATCGACATTGTGTACCAGAACGTTTTCGGTCGAAATAAGCTTGAAGGGAGCAAAATTGAGCACGGCCCTGACTCCGGAGAGCATCACCATGTCGTAGACTTCTTTGACGGCCTTGGCCGGAACGGTAAGCACGAGAATTTCGATTTCCCGTTCCTTGACGATTTTGGGCAGGTCGCTGATCGGTGAAATTTCGCCAAGGTGCTCGAGAGTAGTGCCGATCAGGGCCGGGTCTTTCTCGAACAGGGCACATACTTTGAAGTTGCGCTTTTCGAAGCCGGTGTAGAGGGCCAGGGCAGTGCCAAGGCGGCCACCGGCACCGACGATGCCGACCCGGCGAATTTTCTGCAGGCCGAGTATTTTTACTATATGATCGCGCAGTTTTTTAACCGAGTAACCGACACCGCGCTTGCCGAATTCGCCGAAATAAGCGAGGTCTTTGCGGACCTGCGCGGGGTTGAGCCCCAGTTTATGGGCGAGATCGTGTGATGAAATAACTTTGACGCCATCTCCGTCAAGGCCGTTCAGGTAACGAAGATAGATAGACAATCTCTTGATCGTCGCCTGAGGAGGAGCCAGTTTTGTACCCACCTGAAGAACTCCTTAGTCAGATACAGATTTGCTGAGTAATATTCAACATGTCGTGAACCATGCTTTCATGATTCGGAAGCGGTTTCGTTATCGTTCGGCAGGCTGAGAACCAAAGATTTGAGCTGACAGCCTCGCAGAAAGTCGGCACAGCTTAGTCGTCCTTTTCCGGCCCGCTGCAGTTCGAGAAGTCGCAGGGCATTGCCGTCGCCACATGCCACCAGAATGCCGCTGCCGGGGCTCTGGGCCAGAATAGTGCCTGGCTGAGTGCTGCTGTTGCCCTTTTCTACAAAAGCTCTGAACACTTTGATACGTTCTTCGCCATCTGAGAACCAGGCGCCCGGGAATGGGCTCATCGCGTAAACAAGGTTGCGCAGTTGTTCTGCGGGGCGACTCCAGTCGATTCTCGCAGTCTGTGCGTTGATCTTGGCTGTATAACTGGCGGCGGAATGATTCTGCGGCACAGGAACGATGCGCCCGGCAGCGTATTCCTTCAGAGTGCTGGCGAGCAGAAGGGCGCCTTCGCTGCTGAGCCGGTCATGCAATGTGCCGAGATCATCGTTCTCGCTGATCGGCGTGCGGCCGACTGCAAGCATGTCGCCTTCGTCCATGCCTCTGCTCATCAGCATCACTGTGTTGCCAGTCTCTTTGCGGCCGAGGAGCATGGCCTGGTGTATAGGTGCCGGCCCTCTGAATTCGGGCAATATGGAGGCATGCAGGTTGACCGGGGCCAGACGGGGAATGTCGAGCACGGTCTGTGGCAGAATCAGGCCATAGGCAACGACTACGAGAAAATCTGGAGTGAAGGATCTGAGAATTTCGATTTCTTCAGGCGCATTACGGAAGGTTGCCGGGGTTCTGACGGTGAAACCCTGCTCGAGAGCACAGGTTTTGACCGGTGTCGGGGCAGGCTTCTTGCCCCGGCCTTTCGGCCGGTCGGGCATGCAGTAAACCGCTGCGATTTCGAAATCAGGATCGCTTGCCAGAGCGCGTAAAGATGGTACTGCAAAGTCAGGGCAGCCCATAAAAACGATGCGCAAAGGCTTTGTCGACATTTACAGGGCTTCCTCGGTCTGCTCGTCTTCGTCTTCGTCGTGCAGTGATTCACCCTGTTTTAGAAGCTCCAGTTCATGTTTGATCTGAAGCTTTCGGGCTTTAGAAATCCGGTCGATGAAAAGAACGCCGTCGAGATGGTCGAGCTCGTGCTGAATCGCTCTTGCCAGCAAACCTTCAGCTTCGATCTCGTAAGTTGAGCCGTCGAGATCAGTGGCTTCAGCAACGACTTTCAATGCTCGTTCGACTTTTTCTGACAGGCCCGGAAAAGACAGGCAACCTTCATCACAGGTTTCTTTGCCTGATTTTTTGAGAATCTGCGGATTTATAAGAACCAGCGGGTCGTCCCCGATGTCGATGACGGCGAGTCTGATATTGACGCCAACCTGTGGGGCGGCGAGACCGACGCCTTTCGATTCATACATGGTTTCGAACATGTCGTCAACAAGGCGGCGAACATCGTCGGTGATCTCTTCGACCGGCTTTGACGGTTCGCGCAGAGGCTCTTCGCCGTAGTGCAGAATGCGGTATTTCATAATGTCTCCGAGGCTGATGAAGTGGTTTCAGCTATTCAGTATACCACAACGACGCGGTTGTTCAACAGGTTTCGTGAAATTCTTAACAAGCTTGATCTGTCAGATCATGAAAAACGGGTTGATGTCTATGCTCAGGCGGGTATCGCCAGGCTTCTTCAGTTGCCGGGTCACCTCGCGTGTTACCATGGTCAAAGTATGCAGATCAGGCATTTTGAGCATCAGCTGGAACCGGTAGCGGTCGTTGATTTTTTCGAGCGAAGCTGGTGCCGGGCCAAAAAGGTTCATGGGGTCGACTTCTGAACGCGCTGCGAACAGATCACGCAGGTTGGCAGCCACTGCCTGAGTTCTCTGCTGGTCACTTCCGGAAATGATGAAAGATGCCAGTTCGATGAAAGGTGGAAACAGCGCTTCTCGGCGCATGTGCGCTTCTTCGGCGAAGAAACCGTGATAATCTTCAGTCAGAGCATGTCTGATGGAATGATGCTCGGGGCTGTAAGTCTGCAGGATTACGTCGCCTGGGGTGTCGCCGCGCCCGGCTCGCCCGGAGACCTGTGCCAGCAGCGAAAAATTGCGCTCGGAAGCTCTGAAGTCCGGTACCCGCAGAAGGCTGTCGGCAGCGAGAATTCCTACAAGGGTGACATTGGGAAAATCCAGGCCTTTGGCGACCATCTGGGTGCCGACGAGAATGTCGATTTCGCCGCGTCCGAACCGATCGAGTATCTCTTCCATGCTGCCGCGTGTTGATACGCTGTCAGAGTCGAGGCGCTGAATTCTTGCTGTCGGAAAATAGCGTTTTGCTTCGCTTTCAACACGCTGTGTACCTGCTCCGAAAAATTTGATGGCGCTGCTGTTGCATTTGGGGCAGATTTCCGGCACCGTCTGCATCTCGCCGCAATAATGGCAGCGCATGATCTGGCTGCCGGTATGATAAACCAGTGATACGTTACATTTTGGGCACTGTACAGCCTCGCCGCATTCCCGACAGAAGACGAAACTCGAGAAACCTCTGCGGTTGAGAAAGAGAATCGCCTGCTTGTGGTTGGCAAGAGTCTGATGAATGGCTCTGCTCAAAGCCTCTGAGAATATCGAGCGGTTCTTTTTGGCAACCAGTTCCTGGCGCATGTCGACGACTTTTACCCGTGGCGGCAGGCGGTTACTGACTCTGGAATTCATTTCGACAAGATGATATAGACCGCGTGCACAGTTTTCGAAAGAGTCGATGGTCGGTGTTGCCGAACCCATGACCAGCTGTGCGCCTTCTATTTCACAACGTCTTATCGCCGCTTCGCGGGCATGATAACGCGGCGGATCACCCTGTTT
>CAZPCO010000147.1:0-7878 GCA_964585025.1 uncultured bacterium
CTGCGAAAATTAAGACTGCCGCGTCGGTAGGAAATTGCGGCACAAACCTGTTGCCCAAGCCGACTGCAAATCTCGATGAATTTCTGGGCACTGTCAGGGCTATACAGCTCGAGATCGTAGATGAACGCAGGTTTTCTACTGTTGAAGCGTTTCAGTGCATATTCTGTCAAAGCTTCGAACTGCCGGCGGTCATCGGTGATACTGCGAAAGGTGAAGCGGTTTCCGCTGGCGGTTACCTCAAAATGTGTACAGATGGCGGTTATAAAGGGAACCTGTGCTCTTTCGGTCATTTCCTGGATAACTCTGGTGTTGCCCGGGCTGAAGCCACCTATCAAGGCAATGACTTCGCGGTCATAAATCAGATCGCGCGTCACTTCTGCTGAAGATTCGGACAGGCCGCCGGTGTCGCGTATTTCCAGAGATAGATTGCGGCCGTTGATGCCCCCGAGTTCATTTATGTGCCTGGCAGCCAGCTGCAAACCATTGAGATGATTCTGTGCCCGGTGAGAATAACCGCCCGACAACGGCAGCACTATTCCGATTTTCAGACTCGCGGCATCGAAATCTATCGAAAAAATGAACACTGCCAGAAGAACCGGCAAAGCAAGCAGCTGGTAAACATCGAATCTGGCAAAGAATGAGCCGAGTTTCCTGATTTTGGGTCTCATACGCAGCTGTTTCTGATAAAGGTCAGCACCAGGAGAAAGATGCCCATATAAATGGCCATTGCGAAAAAATACAGAATTGCAAAGAAGAAAAACGGCATTTCTTTGATGACTTTGTTGAAAAATTCGTTTTCAACTTCTTTGAAAATCGGGTTTTTGGTGGCAAAACGGTCAAAAGCGAACACCAGTATCGAACCCAGGCCGAAAAAGCCGAGAGCGCTGCCAAAGCCAAAGGCGAAGACAGGCGTGTAAATGTTCTGAGGTGCAGTCGAATAAAGCAGGTAGGCAACTCCGAGACTGAGAGCGAGCAGTCCGCAGAAGACCACTGATGCCCAGAATATCCACGCCCACACGAATTCTTTCATAGAATGATGTTATGCTCTGACTTTTTTCCAGGTGCCAAGATTCGCGTCGATTGGATATTTTTTGCGGTTCTTCTGCATTTTTGCCCGCATTGATGAAGCTACATCAATCTGCAGAACATTGGCCAGGCTGAGAAGATAGGCCATGACATCCGAAAGTTCTTCGGAAATCTGCTGCAGTTTGTGCTGGTCAAGACCTTCTTCGCCCGGTGGCGACCACTGAAAATGCTCGAGCAGCTCAGCAGCTTCAAGAGTAACTGAAACCGCCAGATTGCGCGGCGTGTGGAATTTTTCCCAGTTTCGCTCTGAGACAAAACCGCTTACCAGTTCTTTGAGATCTTTGACGCTGGTGGTATCGTCGGAGTTTTCCTTATGGCTTTGCTGCAGCTGATGCATGTTATCTGTTTTCAGGGTTGATGCCGTAGATATACATGGCGGCCGCGTTCATTCTGAGAATGTTGCGGCAGAGGTCTTCGTTGATTATCGCCATGGTATCGGTGGTCTGGTGGTAATTGGGGTTGTTGTCGAATTCTGATTGAATGGTAAGTACCGCCGGTATCTTCTGAGTCAGAAACGGCGCGTGGTCAGAACCGTGCGGGCTGTAGCTCGTGACGATGCTGAAATTGGCGTAGGCTTTCGCCAGCTCAATCATCTTTTCAACCATCGGTTTGTTGAATGAGCTGGTTTCGATCATGACTGACAGCGGCGCTACCGCATCGAATCCGATCATATCGAGATTGAAAACCGCTCTGATTCTGCTCTTTTCTTCGGCCAGTAATGCTTTGACATAAGCCTTGGAGCCATAAAGCCCCTGTTCTTCGCCGGTGAACAGAACGAATTTGATCGTGGCCGCAGGCTTCACACCGGTATCTTTGATAAGACGGGCCATGGCAACTGCACCGGCAGCGCCGCTGCCATTGTCATCGGCCCCTGGAGCATTGGTGCGCGGCTGACGCGAAGTGCTGTCGAGATGCCCAACCATCAGAATCTGACCAAATTTTTCTTCGTCGGTGCCTTTGATTTCACCAATCACATTGTTGGCAAGTGTGCCGCCCATGTTGTATTGAGCCTGCCAGGTTTTGCATCCGAGGCTCTCGAGAATTTTCTGACAGTGGTTAACGGCCTGTTGCGCCGATTCAACATAGGTGTAGCGGGTTTTGAAATTGACCAGGTCGTTGAGGTCATTCATAAAAGCCTTCATATCGAGCTTGTCGACGAAAGCTCCCGTGGCATCGTCGGTTTTAACTGCTGCCTGACCACAGATGACCGGAGCGGTCAGAACTATCTGGTTTTCCGGTAATGGTTCGACCCGGGTAAAATCAGAAGCTTTCGCCATAATGTTCATGGCTGCGGTCTCTCCCGCCAGCAGCACGATAAAGCCGTGACTGTGATAGACGGTTCTGGCACCCGGAAAAGTAGCGGTGAGAATTGCCGGGTCTTTGGTGGTGACCATATAGAGCTTCTCACCAGGCCTTACCGGTAACGAATTTGCCTGTTTGGTTTTATTGGCTTCATCATTGAATACTTCGCCACCCTGAATGACAATTGTTTCGCCAAATTGTGTGAACTTTTCGCTGCCTGAGCCTGATTTTTTGATCAGGGCATAGCCTTCAGACGCAGGCATGACCTGCACCCAGTCTCCGGCAAAAGCCGCACTGCAACCCATAAAGGCCATAGCAATAGACAATTTTGCAAAACCGGATCTGGCGAAAAATTTCATCTTCATACTCCTTGCCTGTTTACGCAGATACTTCTTTAATGATAACTTATTGAATAGAGAATCTCAAAAGTTTTTAGTGTGATGGCAGACAAAATTATGTCCGACAGCCAGAATCCCGTTCTCCCAGGGAAAACCCCGGCGATGCCCGGTGGTTTTACCATGCCTGAACTGCTGATCACCATTCTGCTGCTCGCGATACTTTTCACTCTGACCATTATTTTCTCCAGCGGCCTCAACCAGTCTAAAAAGCTGCGTGATTACAGTATTGCGGTCGCTCTGGCGCAACAGGCAGTCGAAATAGCACGGTCTGCGCCATTCTACCTTCTCGATGATGCCGATGCCGGCAGAAACAGTGTCGAAAGCGACCTGAATACGGCTTCAGACAACAACGACCAGCTTTCTCCAGATTTCGAATCCGGCGGTATCAAATACCGGCGCGAAGTTGAAATCGCCGATGTTATGGCCGCTGAAGATGACAAGCGCCCTATCGGTCTGAAATCGATCAAAGTTACCGTTGACTGGAAGCCTCTCGATGGCGGCAAACCAGAACCTTTTGTCGTCACTTCAACGATCGCCAACATGAATTGATTATGAAAAACAAAAAACGATTGTCTGTGGCCAATTCACATGGGTTCACCATCGTTGAAACCCTTATGGCTGTCGTTCTTTCCACGATGATCCTTTTTTTCGCCTATCGAGTCTTTTTCTCGCAGACAGAAATGGTGACCAGGTCGATCGAGTTCCTCCACGTAAATGAAGGCTTCCGCAAGATCATGACCTTTATGGGCGACGATATCCGCGAATCGACGACCATCCTTAAACCGGTTCCGGTTTTTGGTGACAAGGTGGCTTCGCAGACAACCATGCCAGGAGTCGTTCTTCATCTTCAGAGCTCCGAACTTGATCCGCAGATTCCTTTCACCAGCCCGCTTGGCGGGCAGATTGCGGTACGCCGGCAGGTCGTCTACGAACTGGAAAAGATGCCAAATCCTGAATCGCAGACTGTTCCTCGTTACAGGCTGATCAGAACTGCAAGTTTCGAAGAAAAGCCAGGTCAGAAGAATTCTCAGCGCCAGGTGCTGGTCGAAAATATCCGTGATCTGGTCATCTATCGGACTGTCCGCAAGCCTTTCAAACCGGCCAATGTCAGTTCCTCGGGCGACAGTATGGTGCTGTCGCAGCCGCTGAGCCAGTCGGGTACCGGTAACAGTCTTGTTCATGTCAGAATGGTTCTGGAAAGAACCCGCAAAGAAACCGAGACCGGCCAGGTCTACAATATTTCGATGAATACAAGCTTCTATAAGCGCGGAAAAGAGATTTTCAAGAACCCATGAGCAATAAATGTTATGAACGCCGTCGTGGCTCCGGATACCTCATCGTATTGGGGTTTGCCGGCCTGTTGCTGATTTTCTTCGCAATCTTTTTCCGGGTTAAGTCAGGTCATCAGCAGCTGCAGTCAAAAGATGTCCGTCGCTTCGTAGCCTCGAATCTGGGTGAAGCTGCTTTGAACTGTGTTATCGCAGAATTGAACGCCAACCGCGCCTTCAATACGCATCGATATTTTCGCGATAAGGAAGGCGTCTACTGGAGTTCGCCCGTGAAAAAGCGCGAATCACTGATTGGCAAGATCGACGGTATAAGTCTTTCCGGCGTCAGTGCCGGAATTTACAGTGGCTCATCAGATGCCGGCGAATTCAAGGCCAAATTTGCCCAGGTCTGGGGTGCCCGCGAAAACTCGAAGACCGACACTCTTCTTGAAGCCCAGATGTATACCCGGGCTGAGGTTGTTGTCAAAGTCGGTTCGGGTTGGGGAATCAACGAACAAACCTGTCGCAAGATCACCGCTTTGATCGAGCGGCGTTATCCAGCCGGCGAGAGTCTTCTATATGACGGCGAATTTCTTGACCTCGGTGCTCTGGGGCCTTATCCGGGGCGTGAAAACCAGCTCCGCAGGGGGCGTCTCTACGGCTATCACTGGATCACCTGCAATACTGCCGGCGGTGCCTGCCGGGGTTCAGAACTTCTCGATATGGAAAAGATTGAAACCCCGGGTTTCATAAGAGCTTTGAAAGATACTCGAATTGCCTTCGCCGATAAATCAAGCATGACGCTCGATGCTTCCAATGATTCAATGAAAATCAGCAATTTTCAGGTTCAAGACGGTTTTCTGCTCGATGGTGCCCATGGAGCCCACCCGATCAAACTGGCCAGGCTGCCTCGCGAACGCATCAAAGCTACAGCAACCCGCTATCGAAAATCCTACGGCCTGACTATTGATGAAAAGACTTTGCCGGCCGGTAATTACAAGAACCCATACGATACGAAGAGCCGTTATGTCGATCTGAATTTCGCTGATTTCAAGGTTGTTAAAGCAGTTACGGCAAGCAGTTCTTCTGGAATTGCCACTGGCACTGCTTCTGGCTCTGGTTCTGATGATGAAGAACAGGTTGATGAAACCGACTACAATCTTACTTCCGATGAGCCTGAGATCATCCGGAAACTGAAAGGCGACAAGATTCTCATTTATGCAGAAGTTCCGCTGCGTATCTGGGGTTGCCCCGATCGTACCGTAACAATCTACAGTACAAAAGATATAGTTATTGCCGGTGATTTTAACCAGAACCCCCGCACCGTTCAGATTTATCAGGACGAGTCACTGATGAATTACAAATATCCAATGGAAAATGGCAAGAATCGTAACAAGGTCGGGGCCCTGATCATGTCGGAAGGGCGCGTCCTGATCGACATGTCGAGGCCAACCCTGTTTGCCAGAAACGAAATCAAGCCGTTTTTCCTCTTTTGTCTGGCGCAGGCGATGCATCCATCGACTCAAGAGATTGAAGCAGAGATCAAGACACTTCTCTGTCCACTGGATCCAGATAACCGTAAATCTCTGATCGGCCTGGGAGAACTTGGCACTGACGGCAATTTCGAAGCGCGATTTGGCACTATGGCCTTTTTGTATAACAACAAGGAACTCAATGGCGGTGGTCTCTACCAGTCTAAAATGGAAGATGTCATCAATTTTTTCACTCCGGGGCTCGGCGATAAGCCAAGGTTTGGTATCAATGATGAAAAGACCCGCACTGCCGTCATAGAAGCTCTGAAAACTGCCGTCAGAAGTGCCGGCGACCTGACGATGACCGAACAGGATCAGATTTTTGATCTGGCATGGAACCAGGCGGTTATCGAGGAAGAAGCAGCACCGTTGCCCAATTCCGGTGCGATGGGCATGATGCGCTGGCTTTTCGAAGAGGCTAAAAAAGACCCCAATGATGCTATTTATTATCCCGAAATTACTATCAATGCAGGTCTGGTCAGCTCAGCCTGCCGTTCGTCGCGCTGGCAGATTGGTAATTCGCCAGACAAGGTCGATGATGAAATAGGCAATGCAGGCAGTGGCGAATATATGCGCCAGCCCGGTTTCATCATTCAGAGGGTTTTTGGCGGTGTCATCAGACTGGCTGCGAAAAAACCCGAGTATTTTATATCGGGAGCTCATACCGGCAAAAACATTCTTCGCCGCCGCCTCTGGGATCCCACTAACCTTCGCAACGAGCCTTTCAAGCCTCTTGAAGCTCCGGCCGTTCACAACCTGCTGACTTTTTCTGAAGAATCGATAAGCGTTCGCGAATACGACAACTTCAGTGGCAAAAACTAACTCTGATTAACACCCTTTCTCAATAGCCGCTTTTGCCGCCGTCGCCCGCTACGGAGAACAGCCAGCCATGCTGGGCAGTTACCCCGGTACCGCGGTCGCGCAGATAGATATCGATGAAATAATTGCCCGGGCCGAACGGGTTTTCGATGCTGGCAAAAAGAGTTCTTGAGTCATTGTCGAAGCGAAAGCTGACTTTTCGACCCGTGGCCTTGGCGTTGAGCACATACTTCTCAGGTGAATAATCCTTGAGGTTGTCCAGGCGGCAGCTGAAGGTGGCAAGCTGGTCGACAACCTGTCCGGGTGCCGGGTAATGATTTGAAATCGGCAGGGCAGCCATACCGAAGCGAATGAGAAATTTGTCCATGTCGTCGGTTGAGTAAATGACCTGCCGTTTGATCAACCATGGTGACAGGCCCTGGTAGTTCGAACCGCCGTCTACGGTCATGGCACCGGAAAACCCGGCTTCCTCTGCCAGTTTGATGGTGCGGTCACTGTAAACCCCATACGGCCAGACCATGAACTTCACCTTGTTGCCCAGCTTGCTTTCAATTATCTGTCGAGAAGCGACGATTTCCTTTTCGAGAAAGGCCTTTTCTTCGACCGGGTTCTGGTATTTTGCTGCCAGGTTGCTGTGGGTCATCGAATGACACTCGACGCTCCAGCCTGCTTTGATGAGTTCTTCAAGTTGTTGCCAGCTCATTGCCTGTGATGAGCCGATAAAAGACGGGTAGATGCAGACGATCCCCTTGAAGCCAAATTCCTGCATTGCCGGAAAGGCATAATCGTAAACAGTGCGAAAACCGTCGTCAAAGGTAAAGACAACTCTATTGCCCGAACCGGCCGAATCACCTTTCATGGCTTCAAGCAGTTCATCGGAGTTGAGGCTGCGATAATTTCGATCTTTGAGATATTTCAGCTGGCTTTTGAATCGATCCAGCGACAGAGAAAACTTGTTGACTGCCTTAGGTTCAACCTGATGATAGCAGAAGGCGACAATGTCGTTACGGGCAGACAGGGGAACGGTAAGCGTGACCAGAACAAGGGTAAGCAGCAGAATAAAGTGTTTCATGGAGATTTCCTGATTTTTCTTTGAATTCTGAAGCACTATAGCAGTTTTCCGGGTAAAAAAAAAGGCCACTCTAGGCAGCCTTGATCAAGGAAAGGAATGATTGAAGACAACTGACGAATAAGTCGTGCAGTGTTGTTTATATATATGCAATTTGTATGCCAACTTTTTTTGGCCTTTGCAGGTGCGATTTTGCACATATTTTTCCTTTCAAAGGCTTTCGTGTTGAATATTTATACAGCAGAAGGAAAGTTTCTGTGCAAAATATGCACATAACGCCTGTTGAATCTTGATGCACGCGGCAAAAAAAAAGACCACCCTTATGGGTGGTCTTCTCGTTAAGACTTAGCTTCAGCCGGGAAGATTGAAATTGTCGGGCAACTGAACAGTAGAAATAGCATGCT
>CAZPCO010000148.1:0-7845 GCA_964585025.1 uncultured bacterium
AATTCTGGCCGCCCTATTATAACCGATTCTGAACTTTCTTTGCAGCATACTTGTCGAAGTTTTTTCCTGAGTCTCTAGATAGCTGACAATACGTTCCACGAGAGAAGAGTCTGCATCGCCGCCCTCTTCTTCGCCGTCGTCATTGTCGTCGTCATCGCTTTCACTGCGCACCGGTGCAATATCAAGATATTCGGGCTGCCCCTGGCCTTTGACGAACTCTACCAGATCCATGAGTTCGCGATCTGATACGAAGGCACCCTGCAGTCTGAGAGGCTTGTTGCGGCCTTTCGGAATGAACAGCATGTCGCCCTTGCCCAGTAGGCTTTCTGCGCCTTTGGCATCGAGAATAGTTCTTGAGTCTACTGCAGATGCTACCGAAAATGCAATTCTTGTCGGCAGATTTGCTTTGATCAGACCGGTAAGAACATTAACGGACGGGCGCTGCGTCGCGATGATCAGGTGCATTCCTACCGCGCGGGCCATCTGAGCCAGACGGCAGATCGATGTTTCGACTTCGACCGAGGATGTCATCATCAGGTCAGCACGTTCGTCGATGATGATGACTATGAATGGCATCGGTTCCAGGTCGGGGTCGTCCTTGCGCAGGCGCTCTATTTCCTCGTTGTAGGTGGTGATTTTTTTGCAGCCATATTGGGCCAGAATTTCATAACGGCGGTTCATTTCTTCAACTGCCCATGCAAGCGCTGCTGAAGCTCTTTCCGGGTCGGTAACCACCGGTGCGATAAGATGTGGAATGCCGTTGTAGCTCGACAATTCGACCATTTTCGGATCGATCATCACGAACTTAACCTGGTCGGCTCTGGCTTGAAAAAGAATGCTTGCAATGATTGTATTGACGCACACAGACTTTCCTGATCCGGTCGACCCGGCGATCAGAAGGTGTGGCATGTCGGCCAGATCAGCAAAAACAGGCTGGCCGTTAATGGTGACCCCGAGAGCCAGATTCAATGGAATCGGATTTGATTTGAATTTGTCGTTTTTGACCAGATCGTAGAAATACACCGGTGTTGGTTTCGGGTTTGGAATTTCGATGCCGAGCGCTGGTTTGCCGGGTATCGGCGCTTCGATTCTCAATTGCAGTCCACCCATTGCCAGAGCGATATCTTCAGTCAAAGTCGTAATTCTGGAAACTTTTACTCCGGGGGCAGGTTTCAATTCAAATCGCGAAATAGCCGGGCCTTCGACAATTCCGGTTATTGTTGCCTTGATCCCAAATTCTTCGAGGGTTTTGAGAAGAAAGGCAGAACGTTCGGTCAGATCGGATTGCACCGATGAAATATCGCGTTGCGGCGGCACTTTGAGGACATCAAGCGGGGGGAGCTGTGCGTCAGCGTAACGATTGACTTTTTCCGGTCGCTTTTCTTGCTCCAGTTTTTTTATTTCATGGTCAATCAGGTTGTCATCAAGATAAAAGGGTTCGTTTTATGAATTTGTTTCATGAGAAACAGTTTGTACGCCAGTCTTAGAGTTTACCGCATCAGGTGCCCCTGGAATATCCGCTTCCTGTTCGTCGTCAGACATATCATCTTCTACACTGTCTTCATCGTCATATTCTTCGTCCTCGAATTTGACGAGCACTCTCAATTCTTCATCCCCTGGCTGGAGTTCTGTCTTGGTAGCTCTGGGTGGATTCATGTCGATTGTCTGTGAAACCCCAAAAATGCATTCGGTGGTGATTGCGGCTACTTGAACTGCTACACCAGAGTGCTGCGATGGCTGTGCTTTGGCAGTCGGGGTGGGGGAGGGGGGCGATCCTGCGTCGGTATTGGCCTGCCAGCATTGTGGCACCGGAATGATTGTGGCTTCTTCTTCATCGCTGGTGAAAGCCTGTGGAGCATCGGAAGCGCCTGCCGCTTCTTCGCATAATTCGTTGGCAACAGCCATTCTTGGTCTGAACGACAGCAGTTTTCCAAGCTGCCCTTCAGGGTCGATTTCCTGCTCCTGCCAGGTCTGTCTGATGCGGCCTGCAACGACCGCGATCAGATCGCCGGTGGTTTTTACTGCGCCAATCAGCATTGAAAGCAATGCCAGAGTTACTTCCCAGATGAAGAATACCAGCCTGGTAAGCAGGCTGGCGATAACCAGGGTAGTTGCGAGAACATCTTTGTAGAGAATATCCAGCGCGAATATCAATGAGGCAAGAACCAGTGAGACAAAGAGAATTTTGCTGGGAACCGGCCCAAAGATTCCGGCAAAGACGCTGAGAGTGTGAACGCCGATCTTGCCGCCTTCAAGTCCGAGAAGCCCCAGGCCGAAGGTCATGACTCCGAGGCAGCCGGCAAGACGCCAGCCCAGATTTTGAAAGGGGCGCTCCATAAAGCGCTGTATACCCATCAGTCCGATAAGAACCGGCAGAATGTAAACTCCAACTCCAAAATAGACCATGGTTGCGTTGATGATTCCTGGAATTTTGGACGAACTGATGTAATGGATCAGCGAGAGGGAGAAAGCGCTGACGCCCACAAGCACAAGACCGACAGCTTCGTTACGCTGTCGGATGTCAGTGACCATTGGCATACTGCGTGGGGTTCGACTGTTTGATCGACTTGAAGACGGGGCGCGGCGTTCCTTTTCGCCACCTTCCTCGGGCCTGGCCCGACGGGACCTGGTCCTTTCCTTGACGTTGCTCTCTGGCAGGAGGATTTTTTTGGTGCTCATGGTTATTTCCCCGCAAATTGAATGAAAGTGAAGCTGGCAATCGAGACCAGAAAAAGGTAGTAGGCGAAGCAGGAGAGTTTCTGTTCTTTGATTATGTAAACGAGAAATTTCAAGGCCAGGAAACCGGTGATGGTTGCTGCGACAGCACCGGCAAACAGTCCAGCCATGTCTGTGCCTGTCGGCAGACCTGTCTCAAACAAATCTTTAACTTCCAGCAGGGTGGCACCACCAACAGCCGGGATCATCAGCAGAAAGGAGAGTCGGGCAGCATCCTCACCCTTGAGTCCAAGAATTAGACCGGTGGCAATCGTTGAGCCCGAACGGGAAATGCCCGGGGTGATCGCAATGCCCTGAGCGATTCCGACAATGATGGCACGCATGAATGAAAAGTCCTGCAGCTCGTTTGGCATGTCGAGTCTTTTCAATTTTTCTGATGCCAGTAAGAGGAGGCCGGTTATGAAGAGGGCAATACAGACGGCCTTTGGCATGCTGAACAGGCTTTCGAAAGTATCCTTCAGCCCCAGACCGATTATCGCGGTTGGAATACTGCCTATGATTATGAGGATGGCGATACGGCGTCTGGCGGTGTCGCGCCAGCCTGCTGGTGTGAAGTAGGGGAGGAGGTCAGCTCGGAAAAAGAACAGAACGGCAAGCAGGGTAGCAAAATGTAAAACAACGTCTGTGAGAAGGTTGGCATCGTGGTTCATCTGGCCGCTGAAATACTGAAAAAGCGTTAGATGACCGGAACTGGAAACCGGTAAGAATTCGGTTAAACCCTGCAGAACACCCTGAAAAATATAACTGAACAAAGAGCTGCCTCCTGTTTTCTGCGGCAATCAATCGCTGTGGTCTTCAGCTGACTTTTGCCTTTTTGCTGTGTCTTTAGAAATATCGGAAACGGCCCGGAAATCATTAACGAAATTGTCTCTTGTCAGAGATAGGAAAGTTGACTGGAGAAACTAATAATATCTATTCATGTTTACGCCTCTATAAAAAAGCAGATTGGTTAATAGTTTTGGTTATATATAATGGATTAGATTGGCTTCTTTTGCTGGGCCATATGCCGTATGCTCAGATTTATGATAATAGCAAACATGCTTGTGTTCTATGTTTTGTTATCATATAGTTGATTATGAGATATTTTGCGATAATGACAACGAGTGATATTGGAGTATTAATATTTGACTGATAAATAGTTTGGGCGGCACTTCGATTATTATTGATTATCATATTTAAATAATAGTGGTGTCGTTTTGTTTTGCAAAAATGATATATGCGGAGCCCGTTATATTTTGTCTCATTATTGTGGAATTAGATGCATTTTTCTCTCCTGCTAATGGTGTAAAATATGGTATAATCTGCCGATAAAATTCCAGCCAGGGAGACATATATGGCTATAACTGCTAATGATTTGAGAAAAGGTATGGTAATCATTTATAATGGCGAGCTTTGCCAGGTCGTCGAAATTGATTTCGTCCGTCCGGGTAACTGGCGAGCCATGGCTCAGGCCAAGCTGAAAAGCTTGAAGACCGGAGCCACTTTCATGCAGCGCTATCAGACCACTGAAAAGGTTGATGAAGCTACTGTTGAAACCAAATTGATGCAATACCTGTACACTTCGGATCATTTCCTGCACTTCATGGACACTCAAACCTATGACCAGATGGAAATGGAACTGGACCTTCTTGGTGACCAGACGAAGTTTCTCAAAGAACAGATGGAGATCTACGTTAAGCTTTATGATGGCAAGGCTATCGGTGCTGAACTTCCGCCTTCCGTCGATCTTGAAGTAATTGAAGCTCCACCTAACGTTAGAGGCAACTCAGCCAGTGGTACCAATAAACCGGTGGTCTGTGCCGGTGGCCATGTCGTCAATGTCCCCATGTTCATAGAAGCTGGAGAATTCATCCGCGTTGATACACGTACAGGCGAATACCTGGAACGTATGAAAAAGTGATGCCCGCTGGCTTCACTTTCCCATAATGGGTGAATTATAACTGCTTCTGAATTTGCGGTTCGGCAAAAAGACTGCTAGACCAGAATTTGTCGAGTGGTTAACTTATTTGTAAAAGCGCAATTCACTGGTAATTTACCCTGAATGGAAGGATGCCAATGAAACTTCTGAAGAGACAGAGGGGCCTGCCGTTTTTGCTGGCCCTGGGAGTTCTTTTTATTCTTTCTGCCAGTTTTCTGGCAGTTCAGCTGTGGTCTGATAAAGACTCATATCGGGGAGCGTTGCACGCGCTTGAAGCCCCGGTGATGCCCCCTGCCATGCCGAAGGTGATTGCACCTCCTCCGGTTAAAAAAGGCGCTCGCAAGGTTGAGCCTGTAGTTGCTCCTGAAGTCTCAACCACCGAAGAAGCTGCTACGGCTCCGGAAGAAAAAACCGTAAAATCAGCTGCTGAGCCTGTTTTAGAGCCTGTGGTTGAACCTTCTGTTCCCAGCATCGATAAGGCCCAGGTTCAGGTTTCTGAAGAAAAGCCGGTCGCAGTCGAAAAGAGTGTTAAGGTTGTAGAACCTGTTGTTTCGACTGAGAAAAAGGAAGTCTCTGTAAAGCCTTCTGTTAAGCCCGCAAAGCATGAAACCGAAGTCGCTGTAGCTCCCGCTGAGAAGTCTGTAGCCAAGCCCGCCGCCAAGCCCCGCAAATCGCGCCGCAAAGCTAAAGTCGAAGAAATTCCCACTGAAATTCCCCCTGAATGGAACTGGTTTTCAAAGCCTCTCAAGCTCAATCTGGAACCAGGAAAGGCTCGTATTGAACGCGCCGATTCTCTCAAAGATATTAGACTGAGCGAAGCTGAAAAAATTGCCGTGTCCGCTGTTGAGCAGGTGAAAGAGTCAGAAAAACCAGCTGAAGTAGCTTCTGTTGAGCCGGTTTCGGTAGAAAAAGTCCCTGACGAAGCTTCTGTCAGTGTGCCGGAAACCACTAAACCATTTATGATGGCCCTGGCAAGAATGACGAGAATCCGCCAGACCCGCATGTCTTCTGAAGTAAAGGGTGCCGCCCAGACTGTCGCCCCTGTTGAGTCAATGTCTCCAAGTATGCGCAGTCTCGGACAGGCCTTAAAGGCTCTCTGCGATAAACTGGATCGGCAGAATCCCGTCAATGGCTCCAGCGTAACGGAAGCCACTGGACAGGCCGTCGATGCGGTTGAGAATCTTTCTACCGACACTTCAGTAGCTCAGAATGATGTCCGGGTTGATGAGCAGACCGCCGTCGACCATACTGATGCTCAGGATGCCCAGAATGGTTCAAATGAACCTTATGTGGGTTCTGGCTCCAGCTTCAGCCAGAGAGTTAACATGCTGCTTAAAAGCGGGCTGATAAAGGCAGAGTAATATTTTCCTCTCCCTGATTGGCCCCATAGATAGGGCTTCCTGATAGACAAAGAATCCCGAATAAGCTCAAGGCCCCGCACCAGCGGGGCCTTGAGCTTTTAGGCATTTTGTTACAAAGCAAAGGCCATCTTGTCTGGTTTTGGCTGTAAAAAATATCATTTTACCCGTAAAATAATTCGGTTTTGTTTTGATATTTAAAATAAATATTTATTTTTATCAGTCAAAACCGCTTGTTTTGGCGGAGTTTTTGGGTGCGAGCACAAATTAAGAATTATTTTTTATAAAAAAAGTGCGGGGTGTGCATAGATTTTTAATTTAATTGTGAAATAAAATAGATAAATAATTATATATTGCCGGGCGGCTGCTTTATGCTCTCTTTTGATCAAGAGAAGTTGATGATTTTTTTGTTCCGAGGAATTCAGATTTTTTCTGTCGGGATAGATGTGGAAAGAATTTTTCATTTTGTCCGTTTTCTTGGATGCGAGTTATGCCTATGAAGGTTTTTCTTTTTCTTTGCAGTTAAGGATTCTACGGATAGTAATGATATGGATGTGACCTTCATATGGGACGCTAATAGAGCCAGGATTGATAAGAAACTTTCCTGGATATCTTCCCTATTGAATCCATGATTTAAGAATTTTCGATTATGCTGATTTGGCTGGTGTCTTTGTTTAGTGCTGGGAGAAATATTTTTCTTTTTTTTGTTGACGGGATTTCCCAGGTTGACGGTAGCACGTGGGGTGATTGGTGCGATAAATTCTGTGACAATATGGAAAGTTCATGAGGGGAGGGCAACGATTAACCTTGCATGTACTATATTATGATAATCAGATAAATGATAAACAAATAAAGTGCTAAGGAATAATTTTTTATACTCTGATCTCGTGTTGTGATAATTTTGTTTATACGGGTATAATGCAATATTGATGAAAAATGTTGTCTGGGCCAGGGGGTATTTGAAATCGTCAGCATCATTTATTAATTGTTGCCGGGAAATGTATGAGAAGCTGGTCGGAGCTTCGTTTTTATTATAATGTTGGAGAGTCTGGTTGAAAACTTCTGATGGTAAGCAGGTTATAGTAATGGGTTTTGGGGAATCTGAAGACCCGTTGGCCGATCGCCCACAGCATACCAGATACCGGGTTTTTGCCGGTCATTGCCAGAAATGTGGTTGTGCTGGTCGAAAACTGCTTCCGGTTGGTTCGTGTCTTGCCCTGGTATGTGATCAATGTGGCAATATTCAGAATACTTCTCTAACAGCGGTTGATTTTGCTGAGGTCACTTATGTTTACTGGTGTAATCGATCGAAATTTGCCAGTGACGATGTCTGTCTGTCGGCGAGTGATATGAAGTCTATTGATGAGCTGGTGAAAAGTTTTGGCGAAGATTTTGAGATTCCGCACTGGGCGGTTCTGGTAACCGCTGGCAGATGCGCCAGTAGTGATTTGTGTTTGCGGACTGATTGCCGGTATTTGATTAAATCGCAATGAATGGAGAAAGTTTATGCGGGTCAGCAACCTGATTGTCTGTGAAGAAGTGAAAGATGCTCTTGCTTGTGGAAAAGCCGTGGTGGCGCTTGAATCGACGATTATTTCTCACGGTATGCCATACCCTCAGAATATTGCGACTGCAAAACTACTCGAAGCCAGTGTTAGAGAGAACGGCGGTGTGCCTGCCACCATTGCCATACTCGATGGGAATATCAGAATTGGTCTTGGGGAAGATGAGCTCGAGTTGCTTGGAACGAGTAAAAATATCCGTAAGGCTTCAAGGCGTGATTTGCCGGCAATTCTGGCTTTGACGACCAATGAGGACAAATCGACAAGGAAT